>DASRYP010000909.1:0-2824 GCA_035687165.1 Actinoplanes sp.
CCGCCAGTAGCCGGAGACCGACAGCCGGGCCGGGGCGATGCCCCGCTCCACGCGCAGAAGGCGGCGGAGCTCCTTGACGAAGTTCGCCTCGCCGTGCACGAACGCCTGGACCTGGCCGGCGGGGAACTCGAAGCCTCGTACGGCCGCGATCAGGGCCTCGCCGACGGACCGGCCGTCTCGGTGCAGCCAGGTGATCTCGGCGTCGCCGGGGTTTTCGAGCTTCTGCTCCTCGTCGGCGTTCTCGATCTCGATGAACGCGTGGACGGGCCGGTCGGCGGGCATGCCCGCGAGCGCGGCGCCGATCGCGGGCAGGGCACTCTCGTCACCGGCGAGCAGGTGCCAGTCAGCGGTGGGGCTGGGCGCGTAGCCGCCGCCCGGGCCCATGAAGCGGAACGAGTCGCCCGGCTTGGCGGTAGCCGCCCACGGGCCGGCGATGCCCTCGTCGCCGTGCACGACGAAGTCGACCCACATCTCGGGGATCTCGGGAAGCCACTTGCGGATGGTGTACGTCCGGACGGCGGGCCACTCCGCACGAGGGCGCGACTCGCGGATCTGGGCCATGTCGAAGGGCTCCGGGTACACCACCCCGGGCGGGGGGAAGAGCGCCTTCACGTAGTGATCGGTGCAGGAGCCCGCCTCGATGCGACTGAGTGCCTCGCCCACCAGCACCACTCGGACCATGTGCGGGGTGAGCTGCTCCACCCGGCTGACGACCGTCTCGGTCACCGGGCGTGCCGGCCTGTTTGCCATGCTGAACCCCTCTTCCTTCGCGTCGGGTCGGGGTGCCTATGGGTAAGGCTACCCTCACTCTTCGGCCGTCCTCATGGGCCGGGTGGAGAGAACCTGTGCGCCGTACGCCGAAAGGGCGGCCCGCGAATCGCGGACCGCCCTCAGCGCTTAAGTGCTGCCTATTCCCAGGTGCTGCCCGGGAGGCGGCGGCGCCGGGTCAGCGCCATGATGATCAGGCCGACCATCAGGAGAACCGCCGCGCCGCCGGCCACCGCGACCGTGTTGGTGCCGGTCCGGGCGAGCAGGCCGCCGTCCTCGTTCTTGTTGGTGTTCGCGGCCTTCACCGCGGCGACCTGCTCCTCGACCGGGGCCTTGTCGCCGGAGTTGAACTGGCCGTCGTCGTACGTGTAGTTCGTGCCGGCCGCGGCCGCGCTGCTGCTCGCGCGGGGCTTCGGCGCCTTGGTCGCCGGCGTGGTCTCTTCCTGGTCGTCGCCCTCGTCCTCGCCCGTGGTGCCCGACTCAGTTTCGCCGGTAGCGGGCTTGCTGGTGGCTGGGGGCTTCGTCGTCGGCTTGGTGCCGGCGGGCTTGGTGCCGGCGGGCTTGGTCGTGGTGGCCGGCTTCGTCGGGTCAGGAGTGAAATCGTCCTTCACCGTCGGGGTGCTGGTCGGGGCCTTGGTCGGAGGCGTCGTCGCGGGCTTGGTCGTCGGGGGTTTGGTCGGCGAGACGGTGCTGTTGGGGTTGCCCGGCGTGCCGCCGTTGTACCCGCCGCCAGTGTTCCCGCCGCCAGTGTTCCCACCGTTCCCGCCGCCAGTGTTGCCGCCGCCAGTGTTCCCGCCGCCAGTGTTCCCACCGTTCCCACCGCCAGTGTTCCCACCGCGGTTGCGGACGGTGATGCGGACGGAGTCGATCGCCGGGGTCTGGTTGGCGCGCACCATCATCGGCGTGCGGTGGGAGCCGTCACCGGCCCACGAGGCGCACTGCACGGTGCCCTCGGTCGGTATGCCAGGAACCTGGATGGCGACCTCGTCGGGGGCGGCGCCACCCTTGCTGTCCTCGGTGGCGACAAAGAACGCCGGGACCGGCTCGGGCGCGGGTGCCTCGTCGGTGTTGGGGAGCACGCGGCACGCCGTGTGGAAGTGGCCGCGGACGAGACCGTCCCGCAGGACCGAACTCTCCACGTAGTAGCCGCCCTTGCCGGCTGCGAGGAAGCGGTCACGGATCAGGTTGCGGGTGCTGATCTTGAGCGTGAACGGCGTGTTCGTCGCGATCTGCCGAGGAGCCTCGGTGATCAGCAGGCTCGGGTTGTCCTTGGCCTCGCCGACCTCACCGAACTCGGTGGAGACGCACTTGCTGCCGAGCTGGAAGCCGGTGTGCGGCGCCAGCTTGCTGTCGATGCACGTGTCGGTCAGGATCACCTGGCCGTTGACGACCTTGCCGGCGCCGCTGCCCTCAGGCGCGTCGTTCTCAGCCGCGCCCGAGATCTGGGCGAAGCCCACGGCTGCACCGAGGGCGGCGATCACGGCTCCGACCGCGAACAGCCGTCGGTTGCGTCCCGACGGCGTGGCGGCCGCGCGGCGGTTAGCAGACCTACGCATGCGTGCTACCTCATCTTCGCAGAATCCACCCGGCCCAAATTCCGACCGGCTCCCAGACGGTAAGAGCCGCCCCGCCGGAATGCAATTCTCAGAGCGAACTTGATGAATTCTTAGCCTAAACTTAAAGAAAAAATATGGGCCGGTCTCCGAACCCCCGGCATCCTCCGAACGGCTGATGTCAAAGGTTCAACCAAGATCACGACAACTTGTCTGAGCTGGGACTTCTCATCGGGCCTGTCGCAGACTCCTCCGCCGGCCGCCGAAGCGCCCTCCTTGCCATAAAAGGTAAAGCATGTTCGGCCGGAGGGACCCTCGGAACATCCTGAGAAATGTATTCCCGCAACGGATTTCCCCCATTCCCGACCCCATTCCACCGGACATCCCACGCCGCCCGCCATCCCCCAGGTGGTTCAGGTGGGCCAGAGGTTTCGGGCTTGGTAGACGTCGCGGAGGACCGTCAGGCGGTCGGTCATGAGGCCGTCCACGCCCAGGTCGAGGAG
>DASRYP010000910.1:0-4366 GCA_035687165.1 Actinoplanes sp.
GAGCTCGTTGGCCGCCAAGCAGACACCCGGCGTGTCGCGTGCCGTATTGGTCACCTGGACCGCCGACCAGATCGCGTGGGGGACCGGCGCCAACCACGCCTACGTCGTCACCGTCGACGGCCCAGGAACGCGGACGGGCGGCTCGTGCAGCCCGTCGGTCTCGGCGACCACCTGCACATTCACCGTGAACGCCAACGGCACCTACCTGGTCGGCGTGACCGCCCGCACCGATGCCGGGACGAGTTCGGCGGGCGCGACGGCCACCGTGAAGGTCGTCGGCGCACCGGGCGTGCCCAGCGGGATCCGGGGCACCGCGAAAGTCAACTCGGTCGTCGTCTCGTGGAACCCGGGCAGCGGCGGCACGGTCAGCCAGTACACGGCGACCGCCACCGCGACGGCGTATCCCGCGCGTACCTGCACGGTGTCTGGTACGTCCTGCACGATCACCGGGCTGGCGGCCGGCGTCGCGTACACCCTCCGGGTGGCCGCGACCGGTCCGGCCGGAACGTCCGCGGTGGCGACCGGCGGCACCCGCCCGGTGCCGTCCGGCAACGCGCTGGTCCCCACTGCGGTGCCGGCGTCCGCGGGCATCCTGGGCCGCGCCACCACAGTGACCGCGGGTGCGCGGCTCACTGTCACCGGCACCGGCTACAAGGCCGGTTCCAAGGTGCCGATCAGCCTGTTCCCCGGCCCGGTCACGCTGACCACCGCGACCGCCTCGAAATCCGGCGCGTTCTCCGCCACGGTGCTCGTCCCGCGCAGCACCCGGGCCGGCCAATACCGGATCCTGGCCACCGGGCTGAACGCCGGCGGGGCGGCGCGGTTCCTGGCGCAGCCCCTGATCGTACGGGCGGCGGCCGAGGCGTCGATCCGGCAGGCGGGCAGCGCGGTGAGCACCGGCGGCAGTGACGTGGCAGGCGCCGCGGTCTCGGCCAGGGCCGACGGCATGCCGATCACCGGACATGCCACCGGGCCGGTCGCGTTGGCCGGTGTCCTCTTCATCCTCCTCGGACTGTCGCTGACCACGGCGTTCCGCCGCCGGCGCAGGGTGCGCTGACCGGCTCGGCCGACTGGACACGGAGGGGGCCTCCCACCCGACGGTTGGGAGGTCAGGGTCAAGGCCGCACAGGACGTGCAGGTCGAACGGCCCCAGCGGTCCGGGCGACTGCCGCTAAGCGTTCGCGTCGAGGACCGCGGCGTCGAGTAAGGCCCGGGCGGTGGCCTTGACGGTGTCGGCGGCTTGCTGCCGGGGGTAGCCGGCGACGTCGATGAGCCACACCAGCGCCTCGATGCCGGTGGCCGACCGGATCGCGATGGCGAGCTGCTGGATGTCGATGCGGGGGAGGGTTTCCCGCAGCGGAACGAGGGCCTCCGCGATCCATCCGACGGCACGTCCCTGACGGAGCACCGGCTGGTCGGAGCCGGGCTCCAGGGACAGCCGGAGCGAGGCACGCAGCTGGGGCTCCCACGTGAGGTTGTAGAGGGTGAACGCGTTCATGACGGCGTCGAGGCGGTCCCGCGGGTCGGTGGGTGCGTCGGCCGGCATCAACGTCTCGGGCGCGATGGTGGGCTGGGCGGCCAGGAACAGACTGCGTTGGCTGGGGAAGTAGCGGTAGGCCGTGGTCCGCGAGATTCCGGCTCGCTCGGCGGCGTCCTCGACCTTGGGGGTGAGCCCGGCGGCGAGAAGTTCACGGGTGGCGGCGATGAGTGCCTGTCGTGTTCGGGACTTCTGCGCGGTGCGGCCGATCGACTCGTAGGGCTCGCTCACCTCGTGATGGTAGCGTGATCCCATCATGGGATTGCAGTCCCATATAACCATCGGGAGAGTCTGCGATGAGCCACGACGATCCGACCGTCACCGACCCCACCCTCTACAAGGTCATCTTCGAGAACGAGCGAGTGCGGGTCCTGGAGTACCGCGACGAGCCCGGCGACCGCACGCACCCGCACCAGCACCCGGACAGCGTGATGGTGACGCTCAGTGCCTTTCGGCGTCGCATCACCGTCGACGATCGGAGCGCGGAAGTCGAATTGCACGCCGGCGAGGCTCGTTGGATCGGCGCGCAGGCGCACACCGGGCAGAACATCGGCGACACTGCGACGTACAGCGTCTTCGTCGAACTGAAGGAACCGCGTCCTGCTCCCGTGCCGGCCGGTGACCCGCCGCTCGGCCCCAGCAGGTCGTAGCCCCGGCCGGCGGGAACCCTGCGCCGGAGCGGCAGCTCACGCGGGGGTGCAGGCGGCAATCCTCGGTCGGCGGCCGGACGTCGGCCGTTCCTCTGCTGACGACTCGCCAGACACGCGCCGACCTGCTGGGTAGTCCGATCTGGAACGTCCGAGCACCGATCATCGAGCCGAGCCCGCGGCGCACGGCAGGGCGTATCTCGGGGGCCTTGCCGGCGTGGCCGCGGGCGCGAGCGCGGCGACCTCACCGCGGTCGAGGGCTCGCTGAAAGGGCTCGGCACCGACCACATCATCAATCTGTTGGCGGCACGTCACACGCAATACTTGCCGTTATTGTCGTTATACATTCCCACAATACTGGTCGACGGCCCCGGCCCCAGAGTCCTCAGTCGAACACACTGATTCTTGTTCTCCGCCGTTATCAATGTGTTGACGAACGACTCCCCGTAAATGGCCGCAGCGGCTGCGCAGAAGCTACTGGCCGCGGCCGTGCCCAGTACCCCCGACGGGAGTGCGGCAACGCCGCAGGCGAGCGCCGCCGCCTCGGTGAGAGCTTTCGGCCCGTTGTTCTTCACGGGATCGAGCTTCTGCCTGAGCAGCTTTGTGAGGTCTCGACTGAGGTACACGCTGCAGGTAACCCATCCGCAGTTGTACTTGATGGTGTATTGGGAATCGAGTGCGGCTTGCCGCCCGTGCCCGCCACCGGGTGCGGCCACGGCCATCGGGGCAGTGGCCGCCACGATCCCGAGCGACACAAAAATCGCGAGGAGAACCGACCTGAGGCGGACGGGCAGGAGGGATTTGCGATTCACTCGATTACTCCTTCAGCGCGCGATGTCACGAGATTGCTGTTCGACCGCTCTCTCGCCTTGGCTCGGCGACTGGGGTCGAAACTGTAACGATCAGCGACTGAGCAGGTTACCTCTCACCTCGCGAGCGGCGGCTGGCTCGCGGTTCGGGCTACCGGACTACCTGGTTCAGGAGCGGCTCGCCGGCCAGGAATCGTTCCAGCTGGCGGGCGACCAAATCGTAGACGCGAGGCAGCATCCCGTTGGTCTGTGCCGCGATGTGCGGGGTGATCAGCGTGTGCGGTTCGCGCCAGAGCGGATGGCCGGCGGGTAGCGGCTCCGGGTCCGTGACGTCCAGCGCAGCCGCGAGTCGGCCGGTGCCGAGCTCGGCCAGCAGGGCCTCGGTGTCGACCACTGGGCCTCTGGCCGCGTTGACCAGCAGCGCCCCGTCGGGCAGAGCGGCGAGGAACTCCCGGTCGACCAGGCCACGGGTCTCGGCGGTCAGCGGGACGAGCAGGATCACGACCTCGGCGTTCGGCAGCAGCGCGGGCAGTTCGGTGATGGGGTGGATGTCCTCGTCCGGCCGGGCGGTACGGGCCACCTTGGTGAGGCGTACGCCGAAAGGCTTGAGCCGGCGGGCCACCGCGGAGCCGATCGAGCCGGCACCGATGAGCAGGATCCGCTTACCGAGCAGGTCGCGCCCTCGGCGCGGCTGCCATCTCGCGTCGCGCTGGGCGTCGTGCAAGGCCGGCAGCTCGCGCAGCGACGCGAGGATCGCGGTCAGCACCCACTCGGCGGTGGAACTGTCGTGCACTCCGCGGGCGTGGGCGATGGTCGCCTCCGGGCGGGTCACCTCGGCCCAGCCGTCCGAGCCGGAGCTGGGCAGCTGAAGCACTTTCAGACCGGTCATCGACGGCAGCAGCGGGCGCATCGAGGGCTGGTCGAGGAAGGTCGGCACGAGGAAGTCGACGTTGGCGGGGTCGGACGGGAGATCGGCCGGGTCGTCGGCGATCTCGATGTCGGCTTGCTCGATCAGGTGGTCGAGGTGCGACAGCCCGTACTTCTGAGGGATCCAGATCTTCACGCTCACATAACGTCGTGATGGACCCGTTATTCACCGCTGTGGGACACGACACGTCACACTGCGCCTGCGTCTGACCAGCATTGTGCCGGTTTTTGGACTTTGTTCCGGTGGTGGAGTGGCGTGCATCGGGGGCCACGCCACTCCACCCGAGTGGTCAGCCTCGGTTGGTCACCACGGCGGAGAAGATGTGCAGCGTCGGGAGCCCGGGCTGTGCCGGAGCTCCGCCGGCCACCGGGAGGCGCACCGTGGCTACGGTTTTCCCGGCGGCGAGGGGGAGGACTGTGCTGAATACGGCGCTCGGCTGGTCGAA
>DASRYP010000911.1:0-2699 GCA_035687165.1 Actinoplanes sp.
CGTCTTCCTGCCGATCGAGACCACCCTGCCGTCGATCGCCCGCTACCTCGCGGCGCTCCGCCTGGGCCGCCCGGTCGTGCTGCTCGACCCCGACAAAGACCACGCCGAGCTGATCGAGCGGTTCACCGCCACCGAGGTCCACCCCGACCTGGCGCTGCTGCTCACCACCAGCGGCTCGACCGGCAACCCCAAGCTCGTACGGCTCTCGGCCGGCGCCGTGCTGGCCAACGCCGAGCAGATCGCCGAGGTCCTCGACATCACCGGCGACGAGGTGGCGGTCACGACGCTGCCGCTCTTCTACTCGTACGGGATGTCGGTCCTGAACTCGCACTTGATCACCGGTGCGACGGTCGTGCTCGAGCGCACCGGCATCATGCAGCGCGACTTCTGGACCGCGGTGAACGAGCGCGGCGTGACGTCGATGGCGTTCGTGCCGTCGCAGTACGAGATGCTGCGCCGGCTGCGGTTCGACCCGGCGAAATACCCGACGCTGCGCACCCTCACCCAGGCCGGCGGCCGGCTGCGCACCGACCTGGTGACCGACTTCGCGCAGCGGATGGCGACCGTCGGCGGCAAGCTCTACGTGATGTACGGCCAGACCGAGGCGGCACCCCGGATGGCCACCCTCCCGCCCGAGCGCCTCGACGAGAAGCTCGGCTCGGTCGGTCGGGCGCTGCCCGGCGGCACCTTCGCGATCGAGGACGACGAGGTCGTCTACCGCGGCCCGAACGTGATGATGGGCTACGCCGACACCGCCGCCGACCTGACGCTCGGCGACGAGCAGGGCGGCGTGCTGCGCACCGGTGACCTCGGCCGGGTCGACGACGAGGGCTTCCTCTTCATCACCGGCCGGATCAAGCGGATGGGGAAGGTCTTCGGCGTCCGGATAAATCTGGACGACGTCGAGAAGAACTTCCCGGTGGCCGCGGTCGCTGGCGACGATAAACTGCAGGTCTTCGCCGAGAACATCTCGGACGACGCGGCGCGCGGGCTGCGCACCAAGATCAGCGAGTGGCTCGGAACACATTTCTCCGGCGTCGTCGTCAGTAGTGTGGAGGCCCTGCCGCTACTGCCCAACGGCAAGATCGACTACCGGGCGCTGGAGTCTTCGCTGTGAGTGTGTTCACCCTGTCGCAGGCCGCGAAGGAAGAGGTCCTTCTCAAGGAGCTCGCCGCGCTGACCGAGCATCACCGGGAGAATTGCGAGCCGTACGCGAGGATTCTCGCGGCCTCGGGTTACCAACCCGCCACCTCCGTCGCGGGCCTGCCCTGGCTCCCGGTGCGGCTGTTCAAGAACCTGGAGCTCAAGAGCGTCCCGGACGACGAGGTTTACAAGGTCCTCACGTCCAGCGGCACCACCGGCGCCGAAGTCAGCCGCATCTACCTCGACAAGGCGTCAGCCGCCGAGCAGACCCGCAAGCTCGGGGCCACGGTGCAGAGCGTGCTCGGCCCCAAGCGGCTGCCGATGATCCTGGTCGACACCAAGGCCATGCTCAAGGACCGCAAGTCGTTCAGCGCCCGCGGCGCCGGCGTGCTCGGCATGTCGAACTTCGGGCGCAACCACGTCTGGGCGCTCGACAACGAGGGCCACGTCGACGTCGAGGCGCTGCGGGAGTTCCTCGCGAAGTACGGCGCCGAGCCGTTCTTGATCTTCGGCTTCACCTACCTCGTGTGGCTGCACCTTTACCAGGTCGCCCGGGACAACGGGCTCGACCTCAGCAACGGCATCCTGATCCACTCGGGCGGCTGGAAGAAGCTGGTCGACCAGGCCGTCTCGCCCGAGGAGTTCCGCAAGCGGTTGGCCGGCGTCGGGCTGACGAAGGTGCACAACTATTACGGCATGATCGAGCAGATCGGTACGATCTTCCTGGAGGGTCCCTCCGGCGGCTCGCTCTACTGCCCCGACTTCGCCGACATCGTGGTGCGTGACCCGGTGACCTGGGCGGAGCTGCCGCCCGGGAAGCCCGGCCTGCTCGAGGTGATCAGCACGCTCCCGACGTCGTACCCCGGTCACGTCCTACTGACCGAGGACCTCGGCGTCGTGCACGGCATCGACGACGGCGACTGGCCCGGCAAGCGTTTCTCGGTGCTCGGCCGGCTCCCGCGGGCCGAGGCCCGCGGCTGCTCCGACACCTACAAGGAGGCCGCGTGATCCAGTACCGCTTCGGGGCCGAGGGCGACCTCACCGCCCCCTCCGACGACCGGCTCACGGTCGGTGATCCCCGCGTCGTCGACTTCCTCGCCAAGCTGGCCCGCAAGCTGCTCGCCCCGGCCGTCGCCCGGCGGCACGCCGAACTGGGCTCGCTCGGCTTCTTCCTGCGCCCGGCCGAACTGCACCGCACGGTCAGCCACCTCCAGCGGCCGGACGCGCTGGTCTTCCCGCGCGGCAACGTCTTCCACATCCCGCCGGCGAACGTCGACACGATCTTCGTGTATTCGTGGGCGCTCTCGGCGCTGGCCGGCAACCACAACGTCGTGCGCATCTCGGAACGTTCGGCGACCGCGGCCGAGACGATCCTGACCGCGCTCAACGAGGTGCTGGCCGACGCCGACCCGGTGATCGGCCGCACCCAGCGCATGATCACGTACGGGCGGGACGACGCCGTCACCGGCGCGCTGAGCAAGTGGGCCGACCTGCGGGTGATCTGGGGCGGCGACGCCGCCGTCGAGGCGATCCGCAAGCACCCGCTGCGCCCCTCC
>DASRYP010000912.1:0-12402 GCA_035687165.1 Actinoplanes sp.
GCAAGGATTTCCTGTACGAGGAGTATCAGGCGTACGAGGCCCGCGCGTTCGGCGCCGACGTGGCCCTGCTGATCGTCGCCGTCCTCGACCAGCCCACGCTGAGCCGGCTGCGCGAGCTGATCGAGGACGAGCTGGGCATGACCGCGCTGGTCGAGGTGCACGACGAGGACGAGGCCGCCCGGGCCGTCGACTCGGGGGCTCGGGTGATCGGGGTGAACGCCCGCGACCTGCGTACGCTCGAGGTCGACCGCAGCGTCTTCGAGCGGCTCGCCCCGCTGCTGCCCGGCAGCGTGCTCAAGGTCGCCGAGTCGGGCGTGCGCGGGCCGGACGACCTGCTGCGCTACGCGGCTTCCGGCGCCGACGCCGTGCTGGTCGGCGAGGCGCTGGTCACTCGGCAGAGCCCGCGCGACGCCGCCGCGGCCCTGGTCGAGACGGGACAGCGCCGGCACCGGTCAGCCGCCGGTGATTGACCAGTGCCACGCCTCCGACGGCAGGTTCACGAAGCCGTACGCCTTGGCGTGCAGCGACAGCCACTTGAAGGCCGGCGTGCCGCGGGTCAGGCTCTTGCCGCCGGCGGTGATGTCGACGGCCAGGCCGAGTTCGTGCAGCGAGCGGCCCGGAACGGCGGTCGGCACCCGGCACGACGACGACGGCGCGGACCAGACGTCGGGGCACCCGTTGATCTTCCGCAGCTCGATCTGGCGCTCCCTGGTGCGGAAGCCGCCGCCCGAGATGAGGATGCCGTTGGCCCTCGCGTCGTCGACCATCCGCTTGAAGGCGTACGCGACGTTGCGGTGCACGATGGTGCCGTAGATGTTCGTGGTGTCGGCGACCGCGAACCCGGTGCGGGCCTGGCTGACGACGTTCTTGCTGAGCGCCGACGCCTGCTCGGCCAGCGAGGTGGCGGTGGGCAGAGCGGCGAGCCGTTGCTGGGTGGCGCGGAGCGCGGTGGCGGCCGACTCGCGGGCGGTCGTGGCGGCGGTGAGCGTGGCCGCGGCCGTACGGGCGGTGGCCTCAGCGGTCGACAGGGCGGTGACGGCGGTCTTGGTCTGGGTCTGGCGCAGGGTCAGGGTCTTGGTGGCGGCGGTGACGGCGTTCTTGGCCCGGGTGATCGCGGCAGGGTTGCGGGGCTTCTTCTTCTTGGACGCCTTGGTGAGGTTCTGCTTGGCGGTGGTCAGCGCGGTCTGCGCGGCCGTGACGGCGGTGCCGGCGGTCGTGACCTGGGTCCGGGCGAGGGTGCTCGCGGTGGTAGCCCGGGTGATCTCGGCGGTGCGGGTCACGACGGTGCTCTGGTGGGCGGTGAGGGTGGTGCGCAGCGTCGCGGCGGTCTGCTGGCGGGTGAGGCTGCGGTACATCAGCGCGGACCAGCTCTGGGCCACGGCGGGGGCGGCTGCCTGGACCGGGACCTGGGTCGCGGTGACCGCGAGGCCGACGGCGAGGGCCGCGACGATCGGTGCGGTGAGGGCCCGGCGGGCTCGGGCGCGAATCGTGGGATTCGGTCGGCGTTCCTGTCGTGTCGTCACTCGGCAAGACTCCGGGGCGGCGGGAGCCGTTACGGAACCGTGCGGGTGCGTCCGGGTTGCTCCGGGCAGCAACCGGACGTACGCCCCGGCGGCCGCGGCGAGCGGATCCGATGAGTCGAGGGCGAAGGTGAGAAGAGCCTCGCGCAGGTCGTGGGCGTCAGTGGCGGAGACCGCGCTTCGTAGTAAGTAGGCTCTTGCATTACCTGAGTGAGAACCCTCTTACATCGACGGAGACTGGCGTGACCATCCGGCTCGGATATCAGATCCCGAACTTCACCTATCCCGGCATCCCGGTCGAGAACCTCTTCGACACGGTCGTCGCGCAGGCCCGCGAGGCCGAGGCGGCCGGCTTCGACACCGTGCTGGTGATGGACCACTTCTATCAACTGCCGGGCATCGGCGAGCCCGAGGCGGCGATGCTTGAGTCCTACACGACGCTGGGCGCGCTCGCCTCGGCGACGTCGACCATCCAGCTCTCGACGCTGGTCACCGGCAACACCTACCGCAACCCGGCCCTGCTGGCCAAGACCGTGACCACGCTCGACGTGGTCTCCAAGGGCCGGGCGGTCCTGGGGATCGGCGCCGGCTGGTTCGAACGCGAGCACCACGACCTGGGCTTCGAGTTCGGCACCTTCGGGCAGCGCTTCGAGCGGCTCGAGGAGGCGCTGACGATCATCGCGCCGATGCTCAAGGGCGAGAAGGGTGAGCTTGAGGGCAAGTGGTACACGGCTCGGGGCGCCATGAACAACCCGCGCGTCCGGCCGACTGTGCCGATCATGCTGGGTGGCTCCGGCGAGCAGAAGACGTTCCGGCTGGCCGCCCGCTTCGCCGACCACATGAACATCATCTGTGACCTGGACGTCCTGCCCCACAAGGTCGCGGTGCTGCGGCAGCGCTGCGAGGAGATCGGCCGCGACCCGGCCACCCTGGCCACCAGCCTCCTGATCATGGGCATGGTCGGCGAGACCGAGCAGGAGGCCAAGGAACTGGGCGAGACGATCCCGGACGACCGCCGCGACCGGGCCTTCATCGGCACTCCCGACCAGGTGGCCGAGCAGATCCAGGAGCGCGTCCTCGGCGCCGGCATCGATGGCGTCTGCATCAACCTGATCCGCAACGGCCACCGCCCCGGCGTGGTCACCGCGGTCGGCGAGGCGCTCAGCCCGCTCGTCCAGCAGTAGGGCGAAGTCGACCGGGGCGGGCCAGCCGACCCGGTCGACGCCCTCGTGCATCAGTCAGCTCTTCTTCAGCAGCTTGTCGAGGTCGAGCACGTCGGCCGCGGCCGGTGCAGTCACCCCGATCGACCTGTGCCGATCGGTAGCGGCGAACAACGTACCGGGTACGGTCGATCGGCCTCAAGCCGGTTCCGGCACCCCACCCGGGTCAGGCTCGATGAGCGGCCCGATCGGCTCGTCCGGGATCGGCTCGACCGGCGCCGGCGGCAACGGGTCCGGGTTGCCCGGTTCCAACTCCCCCGGGTCGTCCGGAATCGGTGCACCCGGATCCAGCGGCGGGTATTTGTCCGGGTCGGACTGCAGGTCAAAAGTCGGCATCGGATCTCCTTCGGCCGGTTGGCGCCCACCTACCCGCATGATCAGCTGCCAAAACACCCCTGCCGCGCGGGTGGCTCGGTTGGGTGAATCAGCGCCGTCAAGTCGACAAGGGCGTCCGACCGATCCCGGGATGTCCGGTACAGCGTCAGTCCGGAATCCGCTTGCTGAAGGGCGCAGGGCCGCCACCGGGTCTCGGGACGTAGCAACAGTCGCCGCAGAACCGCGGCTGCGACAGCGTGAACGCGAGGCAGCAGGTGCGGCGGCGGACCGTCACCAGGCCGGCCGGGTCGGCACTCCAGTCGATCAGATTTGTCAGACCGAGGGCGGCCAGCAGCGTCCCGACGTCGTCCGGCGAAGCACCCGGCACCGCGCGGACGGCGTGCCTGCCCGCGTGGGCCATCCCGGCGGCGAGAGAGCCCAGCAGCAGGCGCCGGCTGATCCGGACCGTGCGTTGGAGGTTGTCGAGCATCGGGCTGACGTGCTCGTCGAGCAGTACCCGTCGCAGGGCCGCCAGCAGCGCAGACTCGTCCGGCAGAACGAGAATGCCCGGCCTGCCGGCGAGTCTGGCACCCTCGGCGGGACGCGTGCCGTCGGCGGGAGGCGGGTGAAACAGCCGCTCTTCGCGGTCGGCCAGTGCGTCGCCCGGCAGGACCGACGTCCGATAGCTGTCGCGGAGGCCCAGCCGGACCGGGGCGACGGGCGCATCGAGGCGCACCAGCACGTCGGCCGCGGTCAGGTGCGGCACACGGCGAGCAGCGACCCAAGCGAAGGCGGCCGGCACGGACAACCACAACGAGTACGCCCGCCAGAGCAGCGCCACAGCGACGTGCGGCGGCGCGGCCCACCGTCGCTGAGCGGCGCCCAGCAAAGGGTCTCCAGCCAGCGTATCGGCCGACGTCCAGCCCTCGGGTTCGCGCACCACAAGATCCGGCGCCAGTCCGGGCAGCGCCGTGCTGGTGCCATACGCGGCTCTGATCGCGGCGAGTACCCGCACGTCTTCCACAACTGACTAATACCCGCCAGCAGTCCTCCGACGCGACGCCCGAGGTTGTCGAGATGCGAGTGCGCCGTGACCACAGGCCAGATCGAGAACGGCCATCCCCGGCTCGATTCCCAGCAGCTGCTGCACGAGGTCGGCGGCGGCATTGGCGTACGCAGTACCGACCACGGGACCGTGCGTCGGTGCGGCGGCCGCCGCGGACGCGACGAAGAAGTGCAGGTAGTCGTCGTCATACATGGCCGCCGCGTCGAACAGGTCCGCCGTCATGCTGTGACGATAGAGAGAACGAGGACGGCGGCTCAACAGCTACGACACCTGGCGTGGACGACCCCGCAACGGCCGCCTCCGGCGGTTCTCTTATGGTTGTCGCATGGATGAAATTCCGTTCGAGTCCGAGGCGGGCTTCGCCGGGCTGGGTCTGCGGGCGGAACTGCTCCGTGCACTGACCAACCTCGGTTACGAAGAGCCCACGCCGATCCAGCAGGAGGCGATCCCGCCGCTGGTGGCCGGCAACGACCTGGTGGGGCAGGCGGCGACCGGCACCGGTAAGACCGCCGCGTTCGCGCTGCCGGTGCTGCAGAAGCTGACGCCGGGCGCGCGCGACGCGGGACCGGCCGCGCTGGTGCTCGTCCCCACCCGCGAACTGGCCGAGCAGGTGTCGCAGGCGGTCCATCGGTACGGTCGTGACCTGGGCGTTCGTGTCCTGCCGGTCTACGGCGGGCAGCCGATAGGGCGACAGCTGCAGGCGCTGCAGCGCGGCGTCGACGTCGTCGTCGGCACGCCGGGGCGGGTGCTCGATCACATCGAGCGGGCCACCCTGCGGCTCAGCGACGTGCAGACCGTCGTGCTCGACGAGGCCGACGAGATGCTCGACATGGGCTTCGCCGAGGACATCGAGGCCATTCTCGCCGAGACGCCCGAATCCCGGCAGACGGTGCTCTTCTCCGCGACGATGCCGCCGCGGATCGACAGCATCGCCCGCCGCCACCTGCGGGACCCGGTCCGGATCACGATGGGCCGCAAGGGCGTCGAGCCCGGCGAGATCCCCCTGGTCCGGCAGAGTGCCTACATCGTCTCCCGCGCCCACAAGCAGGCCGCTCTCGGGCGGATCCTCGACGTGGAGGCGCCGTCGGCGGCGATCGTCTTCTGCCGCACGCGGGAAGAGGTCGACCAGGTCACCGAGAACCTGAACGGGCGCGGCTACCGAGCCGAGGCCCTGCACGGCGGCATGAGCCAGGACCAGCGTGACCGGGTCATGGGCCGGCTGCGCGGCGGGAGCACGGAACTGCTGGTCGCGACGGATGTGGCGGCCCGCGGTCTCGACGTGGAGCAGCTCACGCACGTCATCAACTTCAACGTGCCGTCGGCCCCCGAGGCTTATGTGCACCGCATCGGCCGGGTGGGCCGGGCCGGGCGCGAGGGCTCGGCGATCACCCTCGCCGAGCCGCGGGAACAGCGGATGCTCAAGGCCATCGAGCGGCTGACCGGTCAGCGCATCACGCTGGAGAAGCTACCGACGGTCACCGACCTGCGGGCCCGGCGGCTGGAGCTGACCCGGACGGCGTTGCAGGCCAGCCTGGAGGCCGACGACCTCGAACGGTTCCGGGTCGTCCTCGACTCGCTGAGCGACGAGTTCGACGTGGAGAACATCGCCCTGGCCGCGGTGAAGCTGCTGCACGAGGCGGCGGGCGGGGACGTCGAGGACGAGGAGATCCCGTCGCCGGCGGCCCGGCCCGAGCGGGACAACGCCGCGGGCGGCCGACGCGAGCCCCCCACCCGCGGCCGGGGGGCGGACGAAGGTGTGGCCCGCTTGTTCTTCGGCATCGGCCGGCGAGCCGGCCTGCGGCCGCAGGACCTGGTCGGCGCGATCGCCGGTGAGTCGGGGCTCAGCGCGCGCGAGATCGGCGCGATCCAGATCACCGACCGGTTCTCGCTGGTCGAGGTTCCCGATTCGGCCGCCGACTCGGTGATCGAGGCCATGCAGCGCAGCACCATCCGGGGCCGGCGGCCGACCGTGCGCCGGGAACGCTACCACCGCTGACAGCACGATGCCCTGGTCGCCGGCGACTGACGACCAGGGCATCTTCCCAAGCGGCTCAGCTCCGCGAGCGCGGCAGGCAGTCCTTCTTGTATTTGAGGCCGGAACCGCACCAGCACGCCGCGTTGCGCTCCGGCGGCCACGGGATCTGGCCCGGGTCGGCGGTGAGCTGACGAGCGTACGCAGCCCGGGTGTCGGCGGCGGCGGGATCGCCGGCACTGCCGGCGGCGGCGCTCAGCCCGGAGACCGAGCCGGGAAGCACGGTCAGGTTGGTGCCGCCGGTGCCGGCCAGGCGGACCAGTTCCTTCTCCAGGCGGGCGCGGTGCTCGTCCCAGTCGGCGCCGTACGCCTCGGTGAGGGCCGGCCACTGCTTGATCAGGCTCTCGAACTCGGCCTGCGGAAAGAACAGAAGGTCGCCGACGGGCTCGGCCGCGTCGCGGGCGGCCTGGTTGACCAGCCGGGTCTCCAGCCGCTCGGCGAGGTTGTCGTTCGTGTCGTGCTGCAGTCCCAGCGCGTGGCGCAGACGGTGCCGTTGCTGGAGCAGGAAGAAGAGCAGCCCGGCGTCCTCGGCGCTGGCCGGCTCCCCGGTGCGCCCCTCGAGCGCGGTCTTCACCGCGTCGGTCAGCCACTCCTCGGCCTGCCGGTGACGCCCGCCGACCGACAACGCGGCGGTCACGTAGGCCGCGGCGTCGGGAAGCTCGGTGAGCAGCGCGCGCAGCGGCTCGAGTTGGGCCAGCGCCTCGTCGTCGCGGCCGGCCTGGAACAGGATCCGCGCGCGCAGGGCCTTGGCCGCGCCGACGTGGTTGTCCTCCCGGTCCCCGTACGCCTCGAGGGCGCGATCGACATACCGCAAAGCGGCGTCGTTCTTCGTCCGGCTCTCGGCGATCTCGGCGGCGAGCGTCAGGGCGTAGCCCGCGTCCTGCGGGTCGGCCAGCCCGCCACCGTCCGCGGCCCCGGCCAGCTCGGCGGCGATGCCGAGCGGGTCGGCCGCGCCGAGGGCGGACTGCCGGATCTCATCAAGGTCTGCGCTGGTCAGGTCAGCTTTCAATGCCACGCCGTCAACTTACTGCCACTTGCGCATCCGTGGCTGTTGATCTGAGTCTCACTTGCGGTCCCGGACACTCAGGCGGTCCCGGACACTCAGGTCTGCGGCGTCTCGATGTAGTCCCGGTTGTGGTAGACGAGGTGGCCGGTGTAGGTGTGGTCGGTGGAGGGGCCGAGAACCGCATCGATCACGGCGACGACGACGGTCGAGGTGCCGACCGGGACGTTCCTCAGTGGGGTGCCGCGCAGGGCGGCCAGCGCGCCGGTCAGGATCGGCTCGCCGGTGGGCAGCATCTCCCAGCCCTGGTCCGGGGTGAAGCGCGGGCCGTCGTGGCCGGCGAAGGCGCGGGCCACGGCTACCGAGCCGGGGCCGAGCAGGTTCACCACGAAGCTGGGGGCGCCGAGGATCGCGCGAGCCGACACGGAGTCCATCACCGAGAACGAGAGCGCGGGCGGGTCGGCCGAGACCGAGGCCACGCTCGAGGCCGTCAGGCCCACCGGGCCGGGAGCGGTGATAATGGCCACGCCGGTGGGGTAGCGGCGGAAGGCTGCCTTGAACTGCTCGCCCACGGCGGTCTCGATACTGCTGAACATGGCGCAACGCTACAAGTTGAAGCTTACTTCAAGTCAAGGTATGCAGGACGGCGATCGACAGGAGGACGGGCACGCAGGCGAGAGTGGACAGGAAGATCGCGTCGCGGGCCAGGATCAGGGCGGTGCCGAAGCTCTGCGCGTACAGGAAGATGTTCTGCGCGGTCGGCAAGGCCGCGAGCACCGTCACGGCGTACATCTGGGTCGGGGTCAGCCGCAGGGCGAGAGCCAGCAGGAACGCGAGCGCGGGCATGATCGTGGTCTTGAGGACGACGGCGGCGACGGTGGGCAGGCGGTCGGGGCCGGGCGCCAGGACGCGACGGCCCGAGAGCGACATGCCGAAGACCAGCAGGACGACGGGTACGGCGGCCTGGCCGATCGCGCTGATCGGCTCGGCGATCACCGTGGGCAGTTCCAGACCGGTCACGGCGAGAAGCACGCCGAGCGCGACGGCCACGGTGAGTGGACTGCGCAGGGGTGCGGTGAGTGACGTACGCCAGGACGTGTGACCGGTAGCGACGAGCTGCAGAAGCGTGAGCGCGACCGGAGTGATGATCAGCAATTGCAGCATCACGATCGGCACCACGAGGGCGGTGTCGTGCAGCACGTACGTCGCCACGGGGATCCCGATGAACGTGGCATTCGTGTAACCGGCGGCCAGCGCACCGACGATGCGGGTACCAGGGTCGCGGTGGCGGGTGGTCAGCGTGTGCAGGCCGAAGCAGAGCAGCGCGGCCGCGGTCGAGACGATCAGCGCCTGGGTGAAGAGCGCACGCGGGTCGGAGTCGGCCGCGCCGCTGAAGAGCAGGCAGGGCGACAACACGGTGTACGCGAGCCGCCCGGCCACGGTTTGGGTGTCGGCCGGCAGCCGGGCCCAGCGCCCGGCCACCCATCCGACCAGCACGATCACGCCGATGACGGCGAATCCGGAGAGCGCCGAGATCATGCGCCGCGACGTTACCCGCGCTCGGCGGCGATCTCCCGCTCGATGGCGTTCGTGAGCTGCTCGTCGTCCGGGGCGACCGGCGGCGCGAATCGGCCGGCGAGCTCACCGTCGCGGGAGATCAAGAACTTCTCGAAGTTCCAGCGCACGTCCTCGTCGCCGGCCAGCTCGGCATAGAGCGGGTGGCGGTCCGGGCCGAGCACGCTGATCTTGGAGAAGAGCGGGAACTGGACGTCGAAGCTGCTGCGGCAGAACTCGGCGATCTCCTCGTCCGTGCCCGGCTCCTGTCCGGCGAAGTCGTTGGCCGGGAAGCCGAGAACAGTGAAGCCCTGGTCGCGCAGTTGTTCATGCAGCTTCTCGAGACCGTCGTACTGCGGGGTCAGGCCACACTTCGACGCGACGTTGACCACGAGCAGCACCTGCCCGGCGTACGCGCCGAGCGTCGTGGTCTCGCCAGTGATGGTCCGCAGCGGAATGTCCTGGATCGCCGTCATTATTATTCTTGCTCCCGGTTCGAAAAGTACAGGTACATCGACGCGGTCAGGGTACTGCCCCGAGCTGACGATCCGGGCGGGCCGACCGGCCTCGAGCAGCGCCACGCAGATCAGAATGCCGAGCGAGGCGGTGGCGGTGGCAATCCCGCGGTGCTTCGTGCGGCGGCACCGATGAACCAGGCAGGAGTGCAGGACGACGACCACGGCGCCGGGGCGATTGTTGACGAGCCTTTGACGGACGAGCCACAGACGTACGGGTCAGGCCGCTTGGAAGGAACGGCGGGACAGGCCCACCGAGTAGCCGTCGAGCTTGGTGACGACCGGCGCGGTGGGGTCGGTGGCCGCGCCCAGCGTGACGAAGAGCGGGGTGAAGTGCTCGACCGTCGGGTGCGAGTACGGCATGCCGGGGGCGATGCTGCGGAAGCGGGCCAGCTCGTGCACATCACCGCGGGCGAGCGCCTCGGCGGCCCAGGCGTCGAAGTCGGCGGACCAACCGGGCACCTTGTTCTCGGTGAACATCTCGCGGGTGAGGAACGGCAGGCCGTGGGTCAGGTGGCCGGAGCCGATCACCAGGACGCCCTGCTCGCGCAGCGGACGCAACCGCTGCCCCAGGGCCAGCAACCGGTCGGGGTCGTCGGTGGGCAGGCTGAGCTGCAGCACCGGTACGTCAGCGGCCGGGTACATGATCTTCAGCGGCACCCAGGCGCCGTGGTCGAGGCCGCGGCTGTTGTGCTCGTGCACCTGCTCGTGGCCGGGCAGCATCGCGGTGACCTGGGTGGCGAGCTCACCGGCGTCGGGGGTGTCGTAGCGGAACGTGTAGTAGAGCGGGTCGAAGCCGCCGAAGTCGTAGACCAGCTCGGCGGGGCGGGCGGCGCTGAGCGAGAGCGGGGCGGACTCCCAGTGGGCGCTGACGACCAGGATCGCCTTCGGCTTGGGCAGAGCGCGAGCCCACGAACGCAGCGGGTCGAGCCACTCGGGGTTCTCGAACGGCATCGGGCCGCCGCCGTGGCTGACGTAGAGGCTGGGCATCGGCCCGTCCTCCGGCGTCCAGGCGCGGAGCGGCCCGGCCGTCGCCTCCTTGCGCAGGTGCGCGGCGAACGGGTGCGTGGCCGGGATGCGGGCGTCGGCCACCGAGGTGCTGCTGAACATGCGTACTCCCGGCGTTGGGAATTTCCGGCGTTTAGTTGAAGCGTAAACCAAGACCCACGATACGCCGAAAACTTGTTTCGTCAACCACTTCGCGGGATCAGTAGACGAACGGCCAGCACCCGACGACGCTCTGCGCATATGCCGACACGCCGCGCATATAAGGCCAGGATAAATGCTTATTAGATCCATACCTATGCACGGGAATAAGTCAAGTTTGGAGTAGTTCGCTAGACTGCGCGAATGCCTGAATCCCATCGACGAACGTGACAGCCTCCGATGCCGATTCGCGGATCGCGTTGCCGTCACTTACGTCTTTGCGCTGGATCGCAGCACTTCTTGTCTTCGGGTACCACCTGCACGTCGTCGAATTCTTCGGCCCCGCCGAAACAGGATCCGCTCTGCTCCACTGGACCTTTGGTGCCTGCGCGGTCGGCGTGTCGTTTTTCTTTATTTTGTCCGGATTTGTTCTTATGTGGTCTTCCCCGGCACCGCGTGCCCGGCAGTTCTGGTGGCGCCGTGTGGCCCGCGTCTACCCCTTGCACCTCGCTACCGCTGGCATCGTCGTGCTGCTGCTCGCCATCGGCCCGCTCGCCGGCAAACCATCGGCCGCGGTGACCGCCGCGAATCTGCTACTCGTCCAGTCCTGGTCACCCGACATCGACTACGTTCAAAGCCTCAACACCGTCAGTTGGACCCTGTCCTGTGAGGCGTTCTTCTACCTGGCGTTCCCGTTCATCGCCGCCATGGTCACTCGCATGCGTGCCCGTCACGTCACCATGCTGGCCGTCGCCGCCATGTCGACAACGATTCTCGGACCGGCTCTGGGCCAGCTACCCGCTTCCCATGCGGCGACCACCTGGTTCTTTCACTGGAACCCGCTGGGGCGCCTCCCCGAATTTGTCCTCGGCGTCACCCTCGCAGCCCTCGTCCGCGCCTACCACCGGCACGGTCGTAAAGCCCCAGCGGGCCTCTGGATCTGGGCACTCACTACCGCCACCATCGGATACGCCGTCGTCCCGCTCGTGCCCGACCCTTACCGGTACGCCGCCTGCACCGCACCCGGGTTTGCCCTCATCATCGCAGCCGTCGCGGCCGACGACCTGGCTCGCCGGCCCACCCCGCTGCGCAACCGCGCCCTGATTCACCTCGGCGAACTGTCCTTCGCGTTCTACTTGATTCACCTGATCGTTATCCGGATCGCCGAGACCATCATCGGCTACCACCCCCGCCTGAACGACACCGCGGCCACCACTCTGACCCTGGCAACCTTCGCCATCTGCCTGACCGCGGCAGCCCTGCTGCACCACTGGGTCGAACAGCCGGCCCGCACGCTGCTGCTGCGCCTGCGCCCCGGAAACGTCGTACAGCGCCCGGCCGCGTCGACGGAGCGCCCCAAGCCCGCCTCCCCCGCGCGCGATAGGCACCGCCGCGCAGCCCGGTCCGGGTTGCCGGCGGCGGCCACCGCCGAGGCCTGTTCCGCACCGGGTTCGCCGGAGACATCGAAAGCTGGGCGGAGATCAGCTACACCCGCACCGAAGAAGTACCCCGACGATCCGGGCTAGTGCACCGGGGTGCCGTCGCCGTAGATGTTCACCCAGCCGGTCAGGCACTCGTCGGGGAGCAGGAACCAGCGGAGCTTTTCGAAGGCGGTGGGGAGCTTGGCACCGGCGCCGTCGGCGGGCATGGGGCGGGACGTCAGCACGGCGCGGGCCTCGGCCAGCTGGGTGGGGAGGACTTCCTCGCCCAGCTGCGCGGGAGCCGGCGGCCGGGCCACCGAGCCGTCGGCGGCCAGGTGCAGGTCGGCGAGGCGGAGCAACACGGGCCGGGCCTCGAGGTGGCGCCACTGGCCCGTGTTCGGGTTGAAGCGGTAGTCGGGGAGCAGGCGGGCGCCGTGCTCGGCGATCAGGGAGACCGCCTCGATGATGTAGTCCGCCACCGCGTCCGACAGGAAGTAGGCGAAGTTGAGCCGGGACCAGCCGGGCTTGATGCCCTCCCAGCCGTCCTCGATCTCGTGCTCGAAACGGCGCGACAGCTCGGAGCCGATGCCCAGCAGCCGATGACCGTACG
>DASRYP010000913.1:0-7953 GCA_035687165.1 Actinoplanes sp.
AACCCCGAGTGCCACCTGATGGTCGTGCTGGTCGACGAGCGGCCCGAAGAGGTCACCGACATGCAGCGCTCGGTCAAGGGCGAGGTCGTCGCGGCCACGTTCGACCGGCCGCCGCAGGACCACACGACCGTCGCCGAGCTCGCCATCGAGCGGGCCAAGCGCCTGGTCGAGCTGGGCCACGACGTGGTCGTGCTGCTCGACTCGGTGACGCGGCTCGGCCGGTCGTACAACCTGGCCGCGCCGGCTTCCGGCCGCATCATGTCGGGTGGTATCGATTCGACGGCGCTGTACCCGCCGAAGCGGTTCCTGGGCGCGGCGCGGAACATCGAGAACGGTGGCTCACTAACCATTCTCGCGACCGCGCTGGTCGAGACCGGCTCGATGATGGACACGGTGATCTTCGAGGAGTTCAAGGGCACGGGTAACGCCGAGCTCAAGCTCGACCGAAAGATCGCCGACAAGCGGGTCTTCCCGGCCATCGACATCGACCCGTCCGGCACGCGTAAGGAAGAGATCCTGCTCGGCAAGGAAGAGCTGGCGATCATCCACAAGCTCCGCAAGGTGCTGCACTCGCTGGACTCGGGCGCCGCGCTCGACCTGCTGCTCGACCGGCTCAAGCAGACCCGGACGAACGTGGAGTTCCTGATGCAGATCGCGAAGTCCACGCCCGGCGAGTAAGGGAACCCGGAGTAAAGAAACAACGAAACAAAGGACGCGACCTCTCCCGTACGGAGGGGTCGCGTCCTTTTTGTCGCACAGGGTGTGTGTGACACCGGCCTACGTCGTGCGAATCTCCCTTCCACGTGCGAAATGGTGGGGGAGGCGTCCGATGAATGTGCCCGGATATCGGGACGTGCCGGCGGAACCGTGGGATCCGGCCGCGCCCGCGGATCCGGGCGAGGCCGAGGACTTCCTGCGGCAGTGCTACACGGACAACCCTCGCCTCGGTCCGGTCGAGCCGAGACTGGCAATCGTCCGGGCGCAGATCGCGGCCACCGGCACCTACGTGCACACCACCGACGAGCTCGGTTACGGCGCCAAACTGGCCTGGCGCAACGCGAGCCGGTGCATCGGCCGCCTCTACTGGCGCAGCCTGGTCGTCCTGGACCGCCGTCGCGCCCGGACCGCCGACGAGATCTTCTCGCTGCTGGTGAGCCATCTGGGGGCCGCGGGCAGCGAGTCGATCCGCCCGGTGATCAGCGTCTTCGCGGCCGCGCAGCCGGGCCGCCCGTACGCCCGGGTCTGGAACGAGCAGTTGATCCGGTACGCGGCCTACGGCGGCGCCGCCGGTTGTCCGGTCGGTGATCAGCGGCAGGGACAGTTCACCGCGGCGATGCGCGGTTTCGGGTGGCGCGGCAAGGGTGAGCAGTTCGACGTTCTGCCGCTGGCGATCGAGACCCCGACCGAGGGCGTACGCCTTTACGAGCTGCCCGAACGTGCCGTACACGAGGTGCCGTTGACCCACCCCGAATTCGGTTGGTTCACCGAGCTGGGTCTGCGCTGGCACGCAGTCCCGGCGGTCTCGAACATGCGCCTCACCGTCGGCGGCGTGCACTACCCACTGGCGCCCTTCAACGGCTGGTACCTCGGCACCGAGATCGGCGCGCGCAATCTGGCCGACGCCGACCGCTACGACCTGCTGCCGGTCGTCGCCGCGCGGATGGGGCTGGACACCAGCCGGGAGTCGACGCTCTGGCGGGACCGGGCGTTGGTCGAGTTGAACCGGGCGGTGCTGCACTCGTTCGAACGGGCCGGGGTGAAGATGTCCGACCACCACACCGAGTCGCGGCGCTTCCTCAAGCACATCGGCAACGAGGAGCGGGCCGGCCGCCGAGTGCCCGCCGACTGGACCTGGATCGTGCCGCCGATATCGGGCGGGATCACGCCGGTCTTCCACCGCTACTACGACGAGATGGACCTACGCCCCGCGTTCTATCTGGACGACGAGGCGGCCCGGCTGGCCAAGGAGGGAACCCGCTGTCCCGTGCGGGGCTAAGCGAACTCGTTGACCGGGAAGTCGTCGCGGCGGCGCCAGCTGTCGGGGGTGCGCACGTGGCCGGCCCGTACCCACTTGAGCACCTTGACGGCGAACTCGTCGGCCCGGATGCGCCCCGCCGCGCGCACGACGTACCCCTCGGAACTGTCCGGTTCTCGTTGCGAAGCCCAGGCCGTGCGCGCTTCCGAGAGGCTGCCGCCGCGATAGAGCACCGGGACCACCGGCAGCTCCAGACGCGTCGCCCAGTCGACCGTGTCGTCCCAGCCCAGTAGCGTGTCGGTCTCGTCCCAGATGCCGAAGACGATGAAGACGCCGGGCAGGTCGGCATAGGCGATGCTGCGCCGGGCCCACATCGACTCCCCGCAGACCCGCCAGCCGTCCGGGATTCGGTACGCCGTCATCGCCCACAACGCCTTGGCCGGGCGGTCCCAGGGCTGCGTGCCCGAGTCGAGCGACCGCCCGTACATCGAGTCCCGGGTGAAGGTGAGGTTGCCGCCGTCGAGTTTCTCGGTCACCACGAGCTCACCGTCCAGCCAGGACAGGTCGGGCTGCACCTTGTCGTCCTGCGTGGCGCCGGGCGAGTCAGGTAGATGGAAGGTGCGCGGGTACTTCACCGGACCTCAAGGGCGGAAGCCCGGTCCGTCAGATTCATCGCCGAGTTCATGACCGCTCAGAAGTCCCCCTCTGCCACCTGGAACACGGTCAGGCCCAGTTCGCGCCACATGTGCACGACCTGCCGCCGGTCGTCGAAGACTCCGGCGATGCGCCAGCGGTGCTCGATCTCGGTCTCGAAGATCTCTCGTTTCACCACCGCGTCCTTACGGTTGTCGCCCTCGGGCCGCATGAATAGTGCTTCGTACGGCACGTCCACGTAAAGGGCCAGCCAGGCTTCGGTCTCGCCGCGGGAGATCTCGTCGCGGCCCGAGCAGAAGACGATCGCGTTGCCGGCCGCGTGCATGGCCCGCACCGCCGCGATCACGGCGTGGTTGGGGGTGTCCGAGCCGACCCGGCCCCAGTCGTACGGGCCGCGGCCGTTTATCAGGGCGACCGTCCCGTCGATGTCGACCAGAAAAGCTGGGGGCAGCTCGGGCGGCGGGTCGTAGATCACCCCGGGATCGCCAATGTCGATGTTCGGGATGGGCAGCGGCAGATTGTGGCCGGCCAGGTAGCGGTCGTACATGCGCCGGATGCCGTCGGCGCCGACCCGGTCGGCGGGATCGCGCTCGGCGTCGCGCCGGAGGCACTCCTCGAGCGGCACGTCGGTGAAGTCGTACACCTCGAAGCTGGCCCGGTATTTCGCGGCGAGCGCGGCCCACCGGCGTACGGTCTCGGCTCTCAGATTGGTGTCGTCGACGATCACGCTGGCGCCCTTGCGGAGCAGTGCCTCGACCATCGTCCGCTGGACGAGCGTGACCTGATTCTCGGCCCGCTCGGTGTCGAGCCGCCGGCCGTGCAGCATGCGGCGCAGCTCGTCGCGGTTGACCCGGACCACGCCCGGCTGGAGTTTGCGGGCGAACGTGGTCTTGCCGGACGCGGGCAGCCCCCGCGTGATGAGCATTCTCGTCATGTCTCCAGGCCCCCGAGTCGACCTTACCGGGCGGCGTCGGCGAAAAGAACGGACAAAAGCGTCGGGAATGCCCCGCGGGAGGGTGGCGTTACAGCACAAGTCACGTCGATTTCGCCTCGGCGCGGCGGCATGGCAGACTGGTATATCGGCCAGAAGGTTCCGGTTCACGCCCGAGCCCACCGCCCTGCCTTCGGTTCAGCAGGAGGCAGCGTGGCGCGGCGTCGACGGCGACCCGGCGACCACCTTAACGAGAGGGACCGAGAAATCATGAAGAGCGGTATTCACCCGGAGTACACGACCACCGAGGTCGTCTGTTCCTGCGGCAGCACCTTCAGCACCCGGAGCACCGCCAAGGGTGACGAGATCCGGGTCGAGACCTGCAGCGCCTGCCACCCGTTCTACACCGGCAAGCAGCGCGTCCTCGACACCGCGGGCCGGGTCGCGAAGTTCCAGGCCAAGTACGCCAAGGTCAACGCCGCGAAGAAGAAGTAACTGCTTCAACGGCGCCCGTTCCCGGTTCCCCGGGGCGGGCGCCGTTCGCATGTCGGGGCAGTCACCAAAGGGAGAAACCCGTGAGTACCGATCGGCTGACCACCCTCCTCACCGAATACGCCGAGCTCGAGAAGCGGATGGAGGACCCCTCCATCCACTCGGACCAGGCCCTGGTACGCCGGGTCGGCCGGCGCTTCGCCGAACTGGCCCCGCTCTATGCCGCCAACGCCGAGCTCGAAGCGGCCCGCGCCGACCTGGCTGCGGCCAAGGAGCTCGCGGCCGAGGACCCGGCGTTCGCCTCCGAGGTCGAGGCGGTCGCCGCCGCGCTCCCGCCGCTCGAGGAGAAGCTCGGGGAGATGCTCATCCCGCGCGACCCCCACGACGCCAAGGATGTGATCGTCGAGATCAAGGCGGGGGAAGGCGGCCAGGAGTCCGCGCTCTTCGCCGGTGATCTGCTGCGCATGTATACCCGGTACGCGGAGCGCCACGGGTGGATCGTCGAGGTGATCGACTCGCAGGAGTCGGACCTCGGCGGGGTCAAGGACATCTCGGTCGCGGTCAAGACGAAGGGCGTGCCGCAGGGCGGCCACGGCGTCTGGTCGCGGATGAAGTGGGAGGGCGGCGTGCACCGGGTGCAGCGCGTCCCGGTCACCGAGTCGCAGGGCCGGATCCACACCTCGGCGGCGGGCGTGCTGGTGCTGCCCGAGGCCGAGGACGTCGACGTGCAGATCGAGCCGGGGGATCTGCGGATCGACGTGTTCCGCTCGTCCGGGCCGGGCGGCCAGTCGGTCAACACCACCGACTCCGCCGTGCGCATCACGCACCTCCCTACCGGCACCGTGGTGAGCTGCCAGAACGAGAAGAGCCAGCTCCAGAACAAGGAGTCGGCGCTGCGTATTCTGCGGTCCCGGCTGCTGGCGATCGCGCAGGAGGAGGCGGACACGGCGGCCTCCGACTCGCGCAAGGCCCAGGTGCGCACGGTCGACCGCTCCGAGCGGATCCGCACCTACAACTTCCCGCAGAACCGCATCACCGACCACCGGATCGGCTACACCGCCTACAACCTCGACCTGGTGCTCGGCGGGGAGCTCGACGCGGTGCTGGACGCGTTGGGCGAGGCCGACCGGGCCGCGCGCCTGGCCGGCGGCTCCGAGATCGGCCGGCGGCCCTAAGCGACCGCCAGTACCTCGTACTCCTCGCCGCGATAGCACGCCAGGTAGCCGTCCAGGGCAGAGCAGGGTGGGCCGCCCACCGGGGTGATCGTGCCGAGCATCCACTGGCGGCCGGTCTCGAGGTCCCAGCGGACCACGGCGGTGCGGTCGGGCGGGGACTGGGTCGGCCGCAGCACGATGACCGATTTGTCCTGTGGGCCGTTCCAGGCCAGGGTGCCGTCGGTCGCCGCGCCGACCGGGCGGCCGGTGACCGCGTCCATCAGCAGCTGGCGGCCGCTGTCGGTGCCCTCGCTGACCACCAGCCGGTCGGGGCTGACCTGCCAGGCGTTGGCCGCGCCCTCGACCCGCCAGCGGCGTGCGCCGGTCGTCGGGTCGTAGGCCACCAGGCCGCGTCCGTCGTTGAGGCAGAGCGCCGAGCCGCACGGGAAGGCGTACCCGTTGGTCTTGTCGGCCCGCCAAAGCTCGGCCATCGTCGCCATCCGGTAGACGCTCATGTCGAAGACCTCGGCCCGCGAGCGGTTGACCACCAGGACGTCGCCGGTGCCGCTGAGGTCGTTGAAGTAGCCCTCGTCGGGACGCGGCTCGACCCACGGGATGCGGGCCGCGCTGACCAGCGACCCGGAGGCGTACGCGAAGACCTTGACGTCCCCGGCGTCGGTCGCCGTAATGATCTTGTCGGGGTGGTCGCCGGTCGGGATGACGGTGAAGTTGGTGACGCCCGGGGTGTTGCGGCTCCAAAGGGTGCTGTGGTCGCTGAGTCGCACCAGCCGCATCCGGGTGAGATCGGCCTTCGGGGTGTACTCGGTCAGCAGGGCGGTGTCGCCGTAAACGGTTTGCGGCTCCCCGGCTGTGCGCCACAGCTCCGCCCCGGTCGCCGCCGAGACCGCGAGCGTCTGGGAGTGGAACTCGGCGTGGAAGGCCGACCCGTCGTTCGCCGACGGCAGCTTCACGAGGTGGCCCTGGTAGGGGACGAGCAGCAGGCCGGCGTCCTCGGCGGGTTGCAGATAGCCGATCGTGCCGTCGAAGTCGCGCTGCCAGCGGGTCGCCCCGGTCCGCAGATCGTGGGCGGTGATCGTGGTCGAGCCGTCGGCGGTGCGGCTCACGAAGACCCCGTCGCGGCTCAGCGCCGTGCCCTGCGCCTGCTCGATCGGCATGCTCCACAACGGACGCACACCGCGTGCCCGCGGCACCTCGGACCCGGTCAGGCCGACGACGCAGAGCACCGCGATCAGACCGAGCGTTACCTGGCGGACGAGACGCCGGTCGACCCCGGTCGAGCCGGCGGGCCGAGGCCGGTCGTCGTGCGACGAGGGCATCTCGCCGAGCTCGATGGTGCTCATAACCTGCTAGGTCATTTCGGAGAGGGGCCTGGTGGGCAGCCGGTTCGCCGCGGCCGCGGCGAGGGCCGCACTCAGGGTACGCCCGTGGGCGCCGACCTCGGACCAACCGGCGGCGAGACTGATCGGCGTGCCGGGCACCAGGATCTGCCAGTTCTGGGCGTTGGTCGCCGTGGTGATGCGGCGCGACACCTCGGCGGCCTGCGCCGTGACCGCGCCCGGCAGCACCACCACGAACTCGTCGCCCGCGAACCGGGCCACGAAGTCGCCCCGGCGCATCACCCGGTTGAGCACCCCGGCGATGCGCTGGAGCACCAGGTCGCCGCAGTGCCGGCCGTGCCGGGCGTTGACCTCGGTGAACCCGATCAGGTCGCAGACGCCGATCGCCGCGCGCTCGCCCCGGGCCAGCATCATGGCCACGTAACGCTCGAGCTGCCGGCGGTTGGGCAGCCCGGTCAGCGGGTCGGTGAGCGTCTCGTCGCCGTAGCGGCCGGCGTCGCGCTGGGTCTCCTGGGCGTCGAGGCGGGCTGCGACACCGTCGAGGTAGCCGTCCCGCAGCCGGTCGATGCGCTGCGCGGCGAGCCGGAACGCGTATCGGTCGGCGGTGTGCGCGGCGGCGTGGTCGCCCGCCGTGGCGTGGCCGATGCTGCGCAGCCGGGCCGGTTCGGCCGCGCCCAGGATCTCGGCCGAGACCGGCACGGCGTCGAGCATGGCCAGCGCGATCTCGGGTTTGCCGGCCGCTATCGTGAGGCAGACGTTGCCGAGATGGCGCAGATCGCGGGTGCGGATGCTGTCGCCACCACCGGTGAGCCAGTGCGCCGCGTCGGCCTCGGTCTCCTCGCCCAGGGCGGCCCGGCGGGCCAGCGCGTAACCGTAGGCCGCGCGGCTGCTCGGGCGCATGTGGTCGGCGCCGATCGCGACGTAGCGGGTCAGCTCGGCGTCGATGTCGCGCAGCACCCGCAGGCAGCCGTCGGTGTCGCCCTGATGGTCGAGGGAGACCGCGTTGCGCAGCCGGATGCCGGGCGCCGCGAAGATCTCGGGGGTGAGGCCGACCGCGGCGCCGACCTGGCGGGCCTGCTCGATCGCGGTCAGCGCATGGCCGTGGAAGCCCAGGTAGGAGTAGGCCATCGCCAGGTCGTGCCAGCCCCAGGCGGTCTCGGCGTCGGGCTCCTGCACGGCGGCCAGCGCCCGGGACGCCTGCACCAGATGGGTCACCCCGCGGTCGAGGTTGCGCTCGAGGTGGGCGCCGAGCGCCGCGAAGGCGTGCATCTGGCCGCGCAGGTAGGGGTCGGGAATCTCGCGGACGGCGTTCTCGGCGGTCGTCATCGCGGTCGCCAGCTCCGCTACCCGGCCCAGGTTGATCAGTGCGCCGAAGCGTTGCACCAGAGC
>DASRYP010000914.1:0-11412 GCA_035687165.1 Actinoplanes sp.
CCGAGTCGGTGACGAGCAGATTGCCGTTGGGCAGCTCGATCGCCTTGCCGGGGAAGCGCAGCAGGCCGGCCGGGGCGGGCGGCGGAACATACGGGCCGTCGCCGCGGTGCAGGGTGCCGTCCGCCTCGTGCTTCGCGACCAGCTCGTCGATCAGCCGGGACAGGCCCTCGGCGTGGCCCTCACCGGCCATCGAGGCGACCAGGTAGCCGGTCGGGTCGAGCACCGCGAGGGTGGGCCACGCCTTCGCCGCGTACTGCTGCCAGAGGTGCAGGTCGCCGTCGTCGACCACGGGGTGGTGCACGCCGTAGCGCTCGACGGCGGCGGCCAGGGCCTGGGGGTCGCGCTCGTGCTCGAACTTCGGCGAGTGCACGCCGATCACCACGACGGCGTCACCGTACTTCTCCTCCAACGGCCGCAGTTCGTCCAGCACGTGCAGGCAGTTGACGCAGCAGAAGGTCCAGAAGTCCAGGACGACGACCTTGCCACGCAGGTCGGCGAGGGTCAGCTCCCGGCCGCCAGTGTTCAGCCAGCCACGGCCCCGCAGTTCGGGGGCCCGCACACGTGCAGTCATCCGACTATCGTGCCGCACCGGTCCCGCCGGTATGACACGAAGGTGGTCAGAACGACAACGTCAGCCGTACGGCGGTCAGGCGTTCGGCTTTCGGACGTCGGCTTCAGGCGTTCGGCTTGAGGCAGAGGACCTGGTCCTTGCCGTCCGCGGTCTTGTTGATCACGACCGGTTGCTGCGGGTCGGCGCACTGCGCCTTGTCGTCCACGATGGAGACCACCTGGAACGACGAAGCGTCCGAGCAATCGGCCTTGAGCGCCTTCTCGCCGTCCTGCTTCACGCACTCGCCCTGAATCACCGAGAGCGAGTCGTTGCTGTTGCCACCGGCCACCAGGTAGACGATGCCGAACACGATGCCGAGCAGCAACAGCGCACCCACCACGACCGCGAGCAGGATCGGCAGGATGCGTACGTGCGGCGTCTCGGGCTTGGCCGGTGCGGCTTTCGCGGCCTCGGCCTTGAAGTTGTCGAACCGGCCCTGGTCGGCCTCGATCCCCGGCCAGCTGGTCGTCTCCTCCGGAGTGGGCGGCGTCACCGTGGCGCGGCTGGCCGGGCTCAGAAACGGATCGCTGTCGGGGACACCGAAGCCGTTCGACGAGTGCGGACCGGACGGACCGAAGCCGTTGGACCCGGGCCGATCGGCGGGGTCGAAGCCGTTGGACCCGGGCCGACCGGCAGGGTCGAAGCCGTTGAGGCCCGGAGGCATCGGCGGCAGCGCGGGCGCGGGCACGTAAGGCTGCTGGTCACGGCCCGCGATATCGGTGGTCGGCTCGCTGTACGGCTCGCCGGGGCGGCCGGGCGGCAGGGCCGGACGGTCGGAATAGGGCGAACCGGGCGGAGCGGGCTCGGGCGCCGCGCCGGGCAGCGCGAGCGCCGAGGACATGCCGGTCGGCGGACCGCCGGGGCCACCGAGGGCTCCAGCGGGGGTGACGCGGGCGCTGGCCGAGGCGCGGGCCGGGGATTGCGGGGCCACGCCGGGCTCACCGCCCGGTCCGTTCGGGTCGCCCGAGAACGCCGGGGAGCCGAACGCGCTCGGCGGCGGCGCCGCGCGGTCGTCGTCGGGCCGCGCGAAGGGCGAATCGGCGGAGAACGCGCCGGAGTCCTGGTCGTCGTCCCGCGCCTTCGACTCATCGTCGGCGGGCGCGGGCCGGCCGTAGACCCGGGCCTGCGGAGCGGCGGCCGGGAGCGGCAGCTCGGTCGCTTCGACCGGCGCGGTGCGGCTGGCCGACGGCACCGAGGCACTCGCGGTGATCGGACGGGCCGAGCCCACGGCCGCCGGATTCTCGGCGGGGTCGCGCGGCGCGGGCACCGAACTGCTGCGGGAGTCGGCGGACGCGGCCGAACTCAGGGCGCCGAGCGCGGCGCCGGGGACCCGCTGCGGATAGCCGTTCGGGTTGTCCTCGGACTGCCCTGGCCGCCGGAACATCGCGTGGTCGTCGGCCTGATCGTCGTTGTCGGCAGCGAAAGGAGACGCCGGCCGGGCTGCACCGTAGGCGGCACCGGGCTCGCGCACCACGCCGAACGGCGAGGACGACTGCTCGTCGCCGGACTCGGCTGCGGCGCCGGGGCGGTGACCGAACGGCGAGTTCGCAGCATCGGGCCGTGCGCCGAACGGTGAGCTTTCCGCGTCCGACCGCGCACCGTAGGGAGAGCTCTCGGCATCAGGCCGGCTGCCGAACGGGGAGCTTTCCGCGGCGGGTCGGGCGCCGAAGGAGGAGCCCTCGGCGTCGTTCTGCTGGCCGTCGTTCTGCTGGCCGTCGTCGAACGGCGACACCGGGCGGGCCGAGCCGTAGGTCGGCGAGGCGGCGCGGGGCGCGGCCGGGGAGTCGTCGTGACCTGCGCCGTAGGGCGAGGTGGGACGGGCGGATCCGAACGCGCCGGAGTCACCTTCGGGCTGTCCGTAAGGTCCGGCCGGCCGGGCGGAGCCGTAGACCTGGGCGCCACTCTCGGGAGCCGCGGGGCGGGCGGAGCCGTAGACGGGCCCGGCGGGTCGGGCGCCGAAGGCGGAGTCGGACGAGCCTTCGTCGGTCGGGCTGAACGGCCGGGCGGTGCCGTAAGCCGCGCCGGCCTGCGCCTGCTGACCGGCGGGCTCGCCAGTGCGGCCGAACGGGTCAGGGAGGCCGTCGCGCTCGAAACCGCCGGGCGCCGGGCCGGCGGACTGTGCCTCCGACGACGGGCCGCCCTCGGTCGTGGAGCGGCCGAACGGGTCGGCGAAGGGCTCGGGACGACCGTAGGGGTGGGGCGGAATCTCGTCGGCGGTCCCACCGAACGCGCTGAAGCCCTCGGCCGCCGCCGGGGTGGCGTCGGCCGGGTAGCTCGCGGGCGCCCCGAACGGAGCCTGCTGGCTGCGGACCGGGAGCTCGGCCGAAGGCGTCGCGGCGGGCTGGGCCAGGGAACCCTCGAAGGTCGATGCCGGGTGGCCGGGCTGCTCGAGATCGTCGGGGGTGCCACGTAGCGGGAAGCCGCCGCTGTCGCCGCGACGGGTGGGGAAGGCCGAGCCGCCACCGCCGCCACTACGCAGCGGGAAGCCGCCGCTGTCGCCCGGCTGCGAGGCCAGGTCGTTGTCGTTGGGCTGCGGGGTGAAGCCGCTCGGCGCGGCGAAGCCGTTGTCGCCGAGTTGGGCCGGGAAGCCACCGTTGTCACCGGGGCGTGCGCCGAAACCGTTGTCGGTGCCGCCGTTGTCACCGGGCTGCGCGGAGACGTCGCCGGAGCGGTTGGGCTGCGACGGGACGTCGGGCAGACCGGTGAGGGTCGCGCCGGGGACGCGGACGGGCTGCGCACCGAAGGCGGAGACCCCGGGCGGACGGCTGGTGGACGGGTCGACCTGCTCGGGCTCGGCCGCGCCGCGCGTGGCGGCCGCGGCGAAACCGTCGAAGCCCTCGACCCCGCCGATCGGGTTTCCGGTGGGTGCGTTGCGCTGCGGCAGCGGAGCGCCGGGACGCTGGATGAAGGCCTGACCGAGCGACGAGCGGCCCGGGGTCGCGGGCGGCGATCCCCAGACCGACTTCGGCTCGGCGGAGGCCGGAGCAGCCTCCCGGGACGAATCGGACGGCGGAGAGCCGAAGACCGAGGACGGACCGCCACCCTGCGCAGGGCCGAACGGGGAAGCCGACGTGGCACCGTAGCCACCGGCGTCGCTGGGCGAGACCGACCCGTAGGGCGAGGCAGCGCCGCGCTGCGGGAGCGCGCCGCCGTCGTCGGCCGACGGAGCCGGATTGCGCTGCGGAAGGCCGCCGCTCTCGTCGGAGGCGGGGACGCGGGCCGACCCGTAGGACGTGCCGGTCGCCGGGCGCGGGCCGTCGGGGCCCTGCCCGAAGGTGGGCACGGCGGGGACGACGAACGGCGAGCCGCCGTTCGGCGTGGCCTGCGGCGGCGGGCCGTAGGAGCTGGGGAAACCGTCGGCGGGCGCCGGGGCGGAAGCCCGGCCCGAAACTCGCTGCCCGTCGGCGTCGGACGGGAAACCGTCCGGCCCCGGGCCGCCCGACGTGGCCTCGGCCGGCTGTGAACCGGCGTAGTGCCCCTCGGACGTCATGAGCGCCTCCTCATTTCATGCGGCCGGGCCAGCTCTGCACGGACGTCGGTCAGCGCCGGCGTCGTGCCCAGCTCTGAGGCCAGGCCGTGCGGGACTCCGACCAAGATCGGAAGCCCGGCCCCGCGCCGACCGGCCGAGCCGGCTCGTTGACCGTGCCCAACCGTACCGGTCGAGGGCGGCAGGAGGAATCCCGGTGTACGCCCCGGAGGGGACGGCAAACCGATCTTTAAGGATGTCGTGAAAATGCGAACGGCCCACCCGGAAGGATCCGGGTGGGCCGTGGCGCCGTGGGCGGTCAGAAGCTCCGGCGCTGCGCGAAAAGGGCGATCTCGTCGCGCATCGACTGAGAGGGCGCGCTCATCCAAGCCCGGTCGATGGCACGGTTCTCGCGGTTGATCATTCGACGCCGGCGAACGCGGTCGACGATGCTCATTGCTTTTTCACTTCCCTCGGGCCGGGATCGCCGGCCCATCGTGGTGCTGTCCCGATGTGACTCCATGATGCGTCACATCGGGACCTGCTGCCAACGATTTGAGGGGTGATGCTGCGCACTTGCCTAACGATCGTAGGTCAACAAAATCTATTGCCTAAGGAACGTTCGTATTCCTAGCTCCACGACAGCAGTGCTCCCTCGGGGTCGGTGAGAAAGTCGCCGAGATCGCGCAGGAACTTCGAGCCGAGTTCGCCATCGATGACCCGGTGGTCGAAGGAGAGCGCGAGGGTCGTGACCTGGCGAATCTTGATCTTTCCCTTGTGTACCCAGGGCATCGGCCGGATCGCACCGAAGGCCAGGATCGCCGACTCGCCCGGCGGCAGGATGGGCGTGCCCGAATCGACCCCGAACACTCCGACATTCGTGATGGAGAAGGTGCCACCGGTCATAGCGGACGGCGGGGTCTTCCCGGACTTCGCGACCTGGACCAGGGAGTTCAGGGCTTCGGCGAGCTCCCGCAAAGTGAGGCGGCCGGCGTCCTTGATGGTGGGAACGATGAGGCCGCGCTCGGTCGCCGCGGCGATGCCGAGGTTCACGTACTCCTTGACGACGATCTCGTTGGTCGCCGCTGACCAGGTCGAATTCACCATCGGGTGGCGCTTCGCGGCGAGCAGTACGGCCTTGGCCACCAGCAGCAGCGGGGAGAGCCGCACATCACGGAACTCACGCCGGGCCTTGAGCTTCTCGAGCGTCTTCATGGTGCGCGTCACGTCGATCGTGAGGAACTCGGTGACGTGCGGAGCCGTGAACGCCGACGCGACCATGTTCTCGGCGGTGAGCTTGCGGACACCCTTGACCGTGATCCGCTGCTCCCGGCTCGCGTCGAAAACAGCCGCGGCCCCGGCGGTGGTCACGGCGGGTACCCCGGCGGGCGCTTCCGCCACGGTCGCCAGAGCCTGGTGTACGTCGTCACGAGTCACCGACCCCAGGGGCCCGGTGCCGGTGATCGTGCCGAGGTCGACTCCGAGATCCCGGGCCAGCTTGCGGACCGGCGGCTTCGCGAGCACGGGACCGCTGGTCCGCGCGGTGACGGCCGGAGCGGGCGGGGTTACCGGGGCGCGGGGCGGGGTGGGCGGGGGTGCGGTTGTCGTGGCTCCAGCCGGCGTACCCGGGCGGGGTCGCCTTTTGGCTGTTGTGGTCTTGGGTCCGTAGCCGACGAGGACGGCTGTGCGGCCGCCCGGTGCGGGACCACCGATCAGACCCGGCTCGACCGCGCCCTCGGCCGGCGCGATCTCGACCGCCGCCAACGACTCGGCCGACGGGACCGGACCGGGCAGGTCGGAGGGGAGCGGACCGGCCGACGGATCGGTGTCGATGGCCACGATGGGCGCTCCGACCTCGACCGTCGTACCGGCCTCGTGGAAGATCCGGGTGACCACGCCGGCCCACTTCGCGGGGATCTCGACCGCGGCTTTGGCCGTCTCGACCTCGACGATGAGCTGGTTCAGCTCGATCGTGTCGCCGACCTTGACCAGCCAGGCCAGGATTTCGCCCTCGGTGAGTCCTTCGCCGAGGTCGGGCAGGGTGAACTCCTTGACGCGCGACATCGGCGTCACCAGCCGAACGAGCGGTCGACGGCGTCGAGCACCCGGTCGAGGTCCGGCAGGTATTCCTCTTCGACCCGGGCCGCCGGATAGGGGATGTCGTAACCGGTCACACGCAGCACCGGGGCTTGAAGGTAGTAGAAGCACTGCTCGGAGATGCGGGCGGCCAGTTCGGCGCCGAGGCCGATGTTGCCGGGGGCCTCGTGGACCACGATGGCGCGGCCGGTGCGGCGGACCGAGGCATAGATCGTGTCGTAGTCGACCGGGGAGAGCGAGCGCAGGTCGATGACCTCCAGGTTGCGGCCGTCCTCGGCGGCCGCGGCGGCGGCGTCGAGCGCGGTGCGCACCATCGGCCCGTACGCCAGCAGTGTCGCGTCGGTGCCCGCGCGGGCGATTCGGGAAGCGTGCAGCGGGTACGCGCCGGCCAGGTCGGCGGCGAGGTCGACCTCGCCTTTCTCCCAGTAACGGCGCTTGGGCTCGAAGAAGACGATCGGATCGTCGGAGTTGACCGCCTGCTGGATCATCGAATAGGCGTCGGCCGGGTTCGAGCAGGTGACGACTTTGAGGCCGGGGGTGTGCGCGAAGTAGGCCTCGGGTGACTCGGAGTGGTGCTCGACCGCGCCGATGCCGCCGCCGAAGGGAATGCGGATCACGATCGGCAGCCGCACATGGCCTTTGGAGCGGTAGAACATCTTCGCGACCTGGGCGACGATCTGGTTGTAGGCCGGGTAGACGAAGCCGTCGAACTGGATCTCGCAGACCGGCCGGTAACCGCGGATGGCCAGGCCGACGGCGGTGCCGATGATGCCCGCCTCGGCCAGCGGGGTGTCGATCACCCGGTCGTCGCCGAAATCTTTCTGCAGGCCGTCGGTGATGCGGAAGACGCCGCCGAGCTTGCCGACGTCCTCGCCCATGATGATGACCTTGGCATTTTGCTCGAGCGTGCGGCGCAGGCCGTGATTGAGGGCTTTGCCCAGGGTGATTATCTCACTCATCGGTGGTCAGTCCCCTCGAACGAGGCGTGGTAGTCGGTGAACTGGCGGCGCTGCGCGTCGACCTCGGGCGAGCCGTTCGGATAAGCGTGGTCGAACATGCTCACCGGTGCCGGGTCGGGCATGGCCAGGACGCGCTCCCGCAGGTCGAGGGCGAGAACCTTGGCCGACTCGTCGACCTCGGCGAAGAAGCCGTCGTCGCCGATCTGCTGCTTGGCCAGGAAGGCCTTGAACCGGGAGATCGGGTCCTTGACCTTCCACGACTCGACCTCGCTGGCGATGCGGTATCGGGTCGGGTCGTCCGAGCTGGTGTGCGCGCCCATCCGGTAGGTGTAGGCCTCGATCAGCGTCGGGCCCTGCCCGTTGCGCGCGTGGTCGAGCGCCGCCCGGGTGACCGCGAAGCTGGCCAGCACGTCGTTGCCGTCGATCCGTACGCCCGGGAAGCCGAAGCCGGCCGCTCGGCGATAGAGCGGGATGCGGGTCTGCCGCTCGAGCGGCTCGGAGATCGCGTACTGATTGTTCTGGCAGAAGAAGACCATCGGGGCGTGGAAGACACCGGCCCAGACGAACGCCTCGTTGACCTCGCCCTGGCTGGTCGCGCCGTCGCCGAAGTAGGCGATCACGGCCTCGCCGTCGGGGGTGCCGGTCTTGCCGTCCATCGTCACGCCCATCGCGTAACCCGTGGCGTGCAGAGTCTGCGAGCCGATCACGATGGTGTAGCCGTTGAAGCGGTGCTCGTTCGCGTCCCAGCCGCCCTGGTCGACGCCCCGGAACAGGCCGAACGGCATGATCGGGTCGATCGATCGGGTGTAGAGCACGCCGTGCTCGCGATAGGTCGGGAAGGCCATGTCCTGCGGACGCAGCGCCCGGCCGGAGCCGACCTGGGCCGCTTCCTGTCCCAGCAGACTGGCCCAGATGCCCAGCTCGCCCTGGCGCTGCAGGGCGGTCGCCTCGGCGTCGAGGCGGCGGACGGTGACCAGATCGCGGTAGAGCCCCCGGTATTCGTCGTCGGTGAAGTCGACGGAGTAGGTCACGCCGTCGGCGGTCGTGACGCTGTCGATCCGTTCGCCGTCGGGGGTGAGCAACTGGACGAAGCCGCCTGCCGGTGCGTCAGCACCGACGTCGCTTACGCCGTTCGCCATCGTGTCTCCCTGTTCATCTCTGCGCCCGCGACGGGTGTCGCCCGTCCGCGCGGCGAACCGGTGGTTGCCGCGCCTGGCCCGGGTGAGGTTGCCGCGCGACAATTCGGCGCGGGCCTGGACCCCGCCGGGGAGTGACGATCCCCACCCCACGCTCCGCTGGGTCGGCGGAAACGACGGCGGCGGTGCCGTCGCTTCCATCCTGACAGAGAACGTGAGCCGCGTTACAGGTCGGGTCGATCACAGTCCAGAAATTCCCCGGTGACATTGGTGCCCGTTTTTGTCCGAATAAAAGGCTTTCGTACGGCCACTACCGTACGAACGGTTCCCTCACGCCACTGCCGGGAGGCACAAGCGTCGTTCACCCCGATAACCGCGGTGAATCGGTGTTGATCATTGCACCTCCCCGCGCCCGTCGATGCCCGCGTGAGAGGGGGAGCCGGTAGTGCCGGACCAGCGCGACGACGACTCCGTGCCGCCGATCAAGGTGATGCGCAAGCGTCGGAACGGCGTGTACCGGGCCGACGCCGGGTTCTCGGGACCCACTCGACGTTACGTGCTGATCGTGGCGATGCTCGTGGGGCTGGCCTCCATGCCGACCCTGGCGGCGATCACAGCAGGTTCGCGGGAGATCTCGGGCGGGCGTGCGGACACGATGGACATCCCGTTCCTGCCGCCGGCCTCGTCGGGGCCTGTCCGGCCCCGCCCGTCGGTCTCGTCCGGGCCGAATCCCGGGGACGGGTCGGCTCAGGGCGCGGCGCGAAGTGCGGACGCGGCGGTGCGGGCGGGGCGGCTGATCGGGCCGGCGAGGAAGCGTGAGCCGGCGGCCCCCCGGCACGGCAATTCCAGCGCGGGCTGGTCTTCGGACCATTCTCCGCGTCCGGGCGGGGACCAGGGCAGCCGCCGCGACAGATCGTCCGACCACGATGACAGATCGTCCGACCACGATGACGGGCCGTCCGACCACGGTGACGGGCCGTCCGACCACGATCGACCCGACCGGCGCGAGCGCCGGTGCGACGAGAGCAAGCAAAGCCGGAAGACCCACCGATCCGTAACCCGTCACCGGTCACCTGACCGGTCTGAACACAGCCGGAGGTCAGCTGTGGCCGAACGTCCGCACAACATCCGTCCGACCGCCATCCTCGAGCGCGGCAACGCCAACAGTGGCAACCACGCGAACCGCATGATCCCGGAGACTCGCTCCGAGGAGAACCAGATCGCGAAGCGCTCCTACCGCGGCGGTCATCGCGCGGACGGGACGCACCACACGGACGACCAGACCGCGGCGCAGCAGCGTGGCTCCCGGGTCGGCCGCCATCACACCGAGCACAGCGAGGACCTCTCCGGCCGCTGGTAAACGCGCCAGCACCTGTTTCGGTGACGGGCGGTCGACAAGGTTTCAGGAGCCGTCGAGGCGGTGGCGGTTGGCCTCGAGCCAGGCGTCGATCGCCTCGGCGTCGTTCGGGTCGACGCCCTCGGAGATGAGCTGGGCCACGGCCGCGGTCGCCGGGCTGCGCTTCTCGCCGGTCGCGTAGAGCCGCGCGAACTCGGGGATCATCTCCTCCACCACATCGTCGGTCTGCTCGACGGCCGCGGCGGGCAGGTCGCGCCGCCGCAGCGTATAGGCCGACCAGGCCCGCGTCACTCGGGGTAGCATCGCCGCGTCGTCCATGTCGAGGACCGCGCGCCGGTGCACCCAGTCGAGCAGGAAGAGCCCCGCCACCGCCGGACTCCAGCGCAGCGGGTCGGGGTCGGGCAGGCTCGCCGCGTGGTCGAGGATCAGGCTGAGGCAGAAGTGCAGCGAGGCCAGCTCGTCGTCGGCGTGCACCCGGTCGAGCCCGAAGCGGGCCGCCTCGGGTGCGGCCAGGAAGTCGCGTACCAGATTTGTGCTGGACAGCGCGGGCGGTTCGCGCAGCGGTGGCGTGGTCACGACGGGCAGCAGGGCCAGCCGCGCGCCGGCCAGCGCCCGGTCGGTGGCCAGGGAGCCCTCGGACGGCAGGTCGGTCAACCCGTCGGTGATCTCGAGGTGGCGGTCGACCGCACCGCGCAGACGGCCCGGATCTTCCTCGCGGAACCAGGTCAGCTCATCGCCGGAGCACATCTGACGCACCTGCTCGAGGATCCGCTCGGCCGAGGAGCCGACGAAGACGTCCTTGGCGATGCCGATGTTGTGGTCGATCAGGGCGACGACCGCGTGTTCGGGGCCACCCTCCTCGGCGTCGTCGTAGGCGAAGGTGACCAGATAGGACGTCTGGTCGCCGTAGACGTCACCGTAGGCATAGCAGCCCGTGGCCCGCACCTTGCCGAGCTGGCTGCTCCACGACGGCGCCTGCGCGCCTGGCCGCACCTCGCCGGCACCCTCAGCGTCGGGCACGAGGGCCGCGAAGACCTGGCGGATCGTGGTCGCCGAGGCCGCGCGTCGGCGGGTCGTCGAGGAGAGGAACTCGCCGACGAAAACGCGCACGGCGTCGGCACGGTCGTCGTGGGCTACGGCGTAGACGCTGCCCAGCAGGGCTGTGCCCACCAGCTCGGCGTCCAGCGCGCAGCCAAGCTTCGCCACGTCGCGGGCCGCGTGCAGGACCGCCTCGTACGGAGTCTGTGGTGCCGGCATGCCGCGAGCCTACCTGCCACGGTGCGTGGTGGGACTACTACGAACGCACGGTGGTGAGAGCTTCACGCGCTTGTGCGTAGGCATTCAGCACTTCGCGGACCGGAGCCACGACGTATTCCCGCCCGACCTCGGTCACCGCCGCCCGCAGCCGCTGCTCGGCTCGGTGCTTGGCCCGTCGCGCCCCCCACCCCACCACCGGACGCAGGGCGAGCCACAGCAGAACCCCGAGGAGGAGGCCACCGACGAGGAGAACGGTGGGCAGCGGAACCACGCCGACCTGCGGATTGTCCAGTTCGGGCAGTCCGAGCAGGCGCAGCACATAACCGAGGATCAGCCAGCCCAGGCCGACCACGGCGGTCCCGAGGAACAGCCAGTGCAACCAGCCGATGGCCCGCCACCAGAGCGGGGTCTTGGTCATTCCGAGGTCGGTGCGGCCGACCGCGCGGTCGAGCGCGTCGGACAGATCGGCGGAGCGTGACCGGGCGGCGGCGGCGAGGGCGGGCTTCCACACCTCGGGCAGCGGCGCGGCG
>DASRYP010000915.1:0-3939 GCA_035687165.1 Actinoplanes sp.
GAGCGGGTTGCGGAAGACGCCCTGGTACGCGGCGCCGGCCAGCGCGAGCAGGCCGCCGACGAGCAGGCCGAGGACTACCCGGGGCAGCCGCAGCTCGGTGAGGATGGCCACCTCACGAGGCGACAGGCCGCTGTGCAGATGGACGCCCGGCACCAGGTTGAGCAGTTCGATCGCGACCCCGGCGGGCGGCAGCGCGACCGACCCGAAGGCCAGCCCCGCCACCAACGCGACCAGAACCGCGGCGATCCCACCGGCCAGCCAGCCGGCCCGCAGGCCGGCCGGCCGAACCGCTGGGGTCATGAGGGAACCTTGGCCACCGCGTCGGCAACAGCGCGTACGAGATCGACGGTGCGTGGGCCCCAGCGCGAGGCGATGTCGTCGTCGAGGGGGTAGATCTGCTTGGTCTTCACCGCGGCGACGGTGCTCCAGCCCTTGCGGGCCGAGACGGTCTGCACCGACTGCTGACAGCACTTCGTATCGGCCAGGAAGATCGTGTCGGGGTCGGACTTGACCAGCGCCTCCGCGGAGAGCTGCGGATAGCCGCCCCGCGCGCCGTCCGGGTCGGCGGCGTCGGCCACGTTCGCCAGGCCGAAGAGCGAGAAGATCGAGCCCACGAAGGTCTTCGAGGTGACCGTGTAGAGGGTCGGATCAAGCTCGTAGTAGTAGCTGAGCGGCTTGTTCCGGGCCGGCACGTCCTTGACGATCTTGTCGATGTCGGTCTTCATCTTGGCGTTCACCGCCTCGGCCTCGGTCCGGTGCCCGGTCAGCGTGCCCAGGTCGCCGATCTCCTGGTACGTCCCGCCGAGGTCGGTCGCGGCCGCGACGAGAAAGACCGGGATCTTGAGCTTGTCGAGCTGCGACACGATCTTGTCGATGTCGTTGGACAGGACCACGAGATCGGGGTCCTTGGCCGCGATCGCCTCGGCGTTCGGCTTGAGTCCCGAGAGGTTCGTCCTCGGCGCGTCGGTCGGGTAGGTCGACTGGTCGTCGACGGCGGTGACCTGCTCCCCGGCCCCGATCGCGAAGAGCATCTCGGTGCCGGTCGCGCTCAGCGAGACGATCTTCTCGGGCTTCTTCTCGAGCGTGAGAGCGCCGACGGTCACCGGGTACGCCGCCGCGCCCGCGCTCGACGGCGTGCTGCCCGACGGCTCGGTGGCCTCGTCGTTACCGCCACAGGCTCCGGTGATCAAAAGGGTGGTGGCCGCGAGGGCGGCGACGAGCATGGGTCTCATGAGGTCCTCCGGTCGGCCGGGTGCGTGGCCGACAAGGCGTCGGCCGGGTGCTTCGCCGACAGAGCCTGGAGGGGGTCCGTCCGCGAGGCGCCCCTCCCCGGGAGCGCTTCTTCGCGACCGGCGCCCAGGCGACCTGGCTCGACCTCGGAAGAGGTCACACAGTTGCGGGACAGCACCGGATTCCCACCGGCTTCGCTGAACGCGGTCCCTGCGACGCTATCCCACCCGCGCGGCGGTCAACGGGGAGGTCGCGCGGGGCTGGCCCTCGTCACTTCGCGCGGTCGGTGTCCTCCACCGCGCGGTCCCCGGCGGCGGCCGCGTCCTCGTCGCCGGCCAGGGCGGCACGCAGCCGCTGCTTCTCGGCCGCGCGACGGCCGGCCACGCCGACGAGCTGCTCGTTCATCTGGTTGCGCCACTTGGCGAGCAGGAAGAACGACGCGACCGCGGACACCACGATCGCGATCATCCCGGAGACCAGGATGTTCAGCGGGAGGGGCGAGAGCAGGGCGAGGACCACCACGAACAGGCCGACCCGGCCGAGCGTGTACTTGATGGCGGGGCTCATCGGAAACCTCTCCTCAGCCCGTGCGGTGGCTCAGCCACCGCAGGCCGTAGAACCAGACCAGGCAATAGACAACAGTGAGACCGGCGGCGCCGCACAATCCGCTGATCAAGGTCGGGAACTGGCTCGCCGCGAAGCCGGCGACCGTCAGCCCGGCGACCACCCCGAACCCCGCGGCCAGCAACGCGACCACGACCCGGGAGGCGCCGAAGCCCTCGGCGCGGAACTCCTCGACGAAGAGCCAGACCGGCAGGATGATCGCCAGCCAGCCGCTGGTGTCGCCGAACTCCGAGATCCGGGTCAGCGACAGGATCGCCTCGAGGATCAGCAGCAGCACAGCGCCGATCACCAGCCCGGCCAACGCGGTGCCGAGAAGGTCACCGATGGTCGCCAGACGTCCATTGGGGTCGCGGCGCGGACGGCGCGCACTCTTCGTCTCGGTCATGACACCCCGAGGGTACGCCGCGACCCGGAAAACCTGTCAGGCCCATACGTTCTGTGGTTCGCTGCGGCGCGCGGCCAGCGAGGGCGCCCGGTCGTACTCGCGAACGATCTCGTAGCGGGTGTTGCGCTCGACCGGCTGGAAGCCCGCGTCCCAGATGAGGTCGAGCAGGTCGTCCCGGTGCATGGTGGCCGGGGTCCCGTACGAGTCGGCGTCGTGGGTGATCTTGTATTCGACGACCGAGCCGTCCAGGTCGTCGGCGCCGAAGTTCAGCGAGAGCTGAGCGACCGACAACCCGTGCATGACCCAGAAGTTCTTCACGTGGGGCACGTTGTCGAACATCAGCCGGGAGACGGCGAACGTCTTGAGCGACTCGGCCGGCGCCGCCATCGTGGTGCGCTCCTGGATCCGGTTGCGGACCTTGCCGTCCTGGGAGTCGACGAAGTCGTGCTGGTAGCGCAGCGGGATGAAGACCGCGAAGCCACCGGTCTCGTCCTGCAGCTCGCGCAGCCGCAGCACGTGGTCGACGCGGTGCCGCGGCTCCTCGATGTGACCGTAGAGCATGGTGGCCGGCGTCTTCATGCCCTTCTCGTGAGCCAGCCGGTGGATGCGCGACCAGTCTTCCCAGTGGCAGTTGTGGTCGACGATGTGCTGCCGGACCTCCCAGTCGAAGATCTCGGCGCCGCCCCCGGTCAGCGACTCGAGGCCGGCGTCCATCAGCTCGTCGAGGATCTCGCTCGCCGGCAGCCCGCTGATCTTCTCGAACCACTGCACCTCGGTCGCCGTGAAGCACTTCAGCTTCACGTTCGGCAGTGCGGCCTTCAGCTCACGCAGCACCTTGGGGTAGTAGCGCCAGGGGAGGGTGGGGTGCAGGCCGTTGACGATGTGCAGCTCGGTGAGCTGCTCGTCCTCCATCTCCTTGGCCTTGCGTACGGCCTCCTCGATACGCATCGTGTACGCGTCCTTCTCGCCCGGCTTGCGCTGGAAGGAGCAGTACGCGCAACTGGCGCTGCACACGTTCGTCAGATTCAGGTGGCGGTTGACGTTGAACATCACCCGGTCGCCGTTGAGCTCGGTGCGCTTGTGGTGCGCGAGCCGGCCGAGCCAGGCCAGGTCATCGCTGGCGTAGAGGGCCTCACCGTCCGCACGGGTCAGCCGCTCACCGGCGTACACCTTGGCCTCCAGCTCGCGCTTCAGTCCGGCATCCATCACTTGCGCCCCTCTCGACACCCTTGGCGTCGAGAGTACGTCCAGCCACTCCGGCGCACGCGAACGGCGGTGGATCACCGACGTTTGCTTGATTCCCAGCCTTCTTTCACCTTCGATCAATCGACAGGCGTATCAGCCGTGCTGTAAGTCTTTAGGGGGAACGGCACGCGGTGCCCGATGCCGCGACGGACGGGGAGCACATGGCAACAGCACGAGTTGGTGTCCGGCGATCACGCAGAGTGCGCCCTTGGTGGCGTCCGCTGCTGGTTCCGGCTGTCGCTGCCGCCATCGCCGCCCTGTTCCAGCCCGTTCCCGCGTTCGCCGATCCGGCCGCCGCGCCGGCGGACACGTACAACCTCGCCGTGCCCGACGTCGGCTCGCGTCCGATGGCGCTCGGCACGCTCGTTCTGCCCGGCCAGAAAGCTCCCTCGCCCACTCCGATCTCGTCGCTGGCCGGCGTCGCCACGAGCCCCGTGCTCCAGCAGATCGAAAAG
>DASRYP010000916.1:0-2563 GCA_035687165.1 Actinoplanes sp.
TCGTGACCCAGGCCTGCGCGCTGAGGCCGTGCAGGTCGTCGCCGATCGTGCGGATCGCGGAGGCGACGATGGTCTGGTCGAGGGCGGCGAGGAACAGGCCGAGCAGCAGGCCCCCGAGGACCTGCAGGACCTGCCGGTGGGTGAGCCCGGTCGGGGCGGCGGTGGTGGCGGCGCTCATGACTGCGGAAACTACCCAGATCGACGCCTCGCATCCGGGTCGAGGGACGACCGTCACGTGCGACGCCGGTCACCCCCGGGCCAGGAACCTATCCTTTGCTGGCTCCGAGGGTCAGCCCGGCCACGAAGTGACGCTGCAGGGCCAGATAGACGATAAGCGCGGGTACGACGGTGATCGTGGCGCCCGCGGCGATCAGGTTGTTGTTCTGGGTGAACTGACCCTGGAGCGCGTTGATGCCGGTGGTGATGGGCAGCCGGTCGCCGGTCTGCAGGAAGAGCAGCGGCCAGAAGAAGTCGTTGTAGAGCCAGATGACCTGCAAGGTGCCGAGCGCGGCGAGAGCGGGCCGGGTGAGCGGCAGGATGATCTGGCGGAACTGCCGCCACACCCCGGCCCCGTCCACGAGCGCGGCCTCGGTGAGTTCCCCGGGCAACGTCTTCATGTAGTTCGACAGGACGAAGGTGCAGAAGCCCAACTGGAAAGCCACCTCGACCGCGATGACGGCGTAGTAGGTGTCGAGCAGCGACCCCGAGGTGCTCAGCGAGTACGGCAGCGGGGTGTGCTTGAACATCTCGAACAGCGGCGCGGCGAGGACCTGCGGCGGCAGCATGTTGCCCGCCGTGAACAGGATCAGCAGCGTGACGTTGAACTTCCAGGTGAACCGGCTGACCGCGAACGCCATCATGGCCGCCAGGGCCAGCGTCAGCAGCACCGCCGGGACCGTGATGTAGATCGAGTTCAGGAAGTACGTGGGCAACCGCCCCTGGGTCCACGCGGTGCTGAAGTTGCCGAGGTTCAGTGGCCCGTGCAGGCTCCAGTAGCCGTACTTGTCGGTGACCTCCTTGGGCCGCAGCGACGTGTAGAGCGTCCAGAGCAGCGGCGCCAGCCAGACCACGGACATCGCGAGCAGGAACAGGTGGGTTCCGTAGCGGGGGCGTTTCATCCGCATCAGTCGGTCCTCCGGAACGTCCGCACGAGGTAGATGACGATCGGGACCAGCGAGACGATCAGCAGCAGGACGGCGAGCGCCGAGCCCACACCGATCACCTGGCCCTCGCCGACCAGGTTCTGGATGACCAGGATGCTGAGCAGTTCCAGGCCATTGGTGCCGCGATTGATGACGTACGCGATGTCGAAGGCCCGCAACGCCTCGATGAAAGTGATCACCACGACCAGGACGTTGATCTGGCGCATGGCCGGGAAGACGACCCGGAACAGCGTTTGCCGACCGTTCGCGCCGTCGATCGAGGCGGCCTCGCGCAGGCTCGGGTCGAGACCCTTCAGCCCGGCCAGGTAAAGCACCATGATGTACCCGGCGTGCCGCCAGGCGGTGGCGACGAGCGCGGCCCACAGGTTGACGTCCGGGTCGCCGAACCAGTCGACCGCGGCGGGGGTGCCGGCCGTGCCGAGCAGGTTGTTCAGCAGGCCGTCGTTGCGGGCGTAGACGAGCTGCCAGATGATGCCGACGAGCACGAGCGAGAGCATCACCGGGGTGAAGAAGACGCTCTGATAGATCCGGCTGCCCCGGATGTTCTGGTCGAGCACGACGGCCAGCAGTACGCCGATCGGGGTGGCGATCAGCGCGAGGAAGGCCAGCCAGATCAGGTTGTGGACGATGGCCGGCCAGAACGGCGGGTAGTCCTCGACCGCGAACCGGTAGTTGTCCAGCCCGGCCGAGGTGAGGTCGGAGAGGGCGAGGCCGTTCCACCGGGTGAAGGAGAGCCCGATCGAGAGCAGCGTGGGGATCCAGACCAGGACGGCCTGGACAAGCGTCGGCACGCCCACCATGAGGGCGAGCACGACGCGGTCGGAGCGGGTCAGGCGCCGCACCCGGCCGGACCGCGCGGGGAGCACGGTCTCGGCAGCCGGGGCGGCGACGACGGTCGTCTGCGTCATGGCAAGCCCTACGCCGAGGCGTACAGCGTCTTGGCCTGGGCCTCGAGGCCGCGGGTGTCGATCGTGCCGTCCTTCACGAAGCCCTGCAGCGCGGGGATCATGACGTTGCTGGCCATCGCCGGGAGCGCGTCGCGGTCGAAGAACTGGCTGACATTCTTCGAGGCGGCGATGAGCTCGGCCGCCTTCTTCTGGATCGGCGAGAAGCTCGACGTGTTCGATCCGGTCGCGGTCTGCAGGTTCGAGGGGTCCTTGGCGGCGTACGCGTCCTGCGCCTTGGCCGTGCCCAGGTAGGCCAGGAAGTCCTTGGCCGCCTTGTTCTGCTCGGCCCGCTTGGCCATCACGAACCCGTCGATCGGCGCCTCGACGGCTTCGGTGCCCTCGACGGCGATCTCCGGGAACGGGAAGAAGTCGAGGTCGTCGACGACCGCCTTGTCGGTGAGCTCCTGCAACAGGAACGTGCCGATCACGAACAGGCCGGACTTCTTGGTGGCG
>DASRYP010000917.1:0-2101 GCA_035687165.1 Actinoplanes sp.
TGGCCTCCAGCACGTAGAGCGTGTCGTCCTTCAGCGCGTACTGGACGTTGAGCAGGCCGCGCACGCCGACGCCGCGGGCGATCGCCTCGGTGTAGCGGCGCACCTCGACCAGGTGCGAGCCGGCCAGCGTGATCGGCGGCAGCGAGCAGGACGAGTCGCCGGAGTGGATGCCGGCCTCCTCGATGTGCTCCATGACGCCGCCGAGGTAGACCTCGCCGGTCGCGTCGCAGAGCGCGTCCACGTCGATCTCGATCGCGTCGTCGAGGAACCGGTCGACCAGCACCGGGTGGTTCGGCGAGATCTCGGTGGCCCGCTCGATGTAACCCCGCAGCGTCGGCTCGTCGTAGACGATCTCCATCCCGCGACCGCCGAGCACGTACGAAGGTCGCACCAGCACCGGGTAGCCGATCGTGTCGGCGATCTCCTTGGCCTCGTCGAAGCTGGTCGCCGTGCCGTGCTCGGGCGAGCGCAGCCCGGCCTTGGCCAGCACCGCGCCGAACAGGCCGCGATCCTCGGCCAGGTCGATCGACTCGGGCGAGGTGCCGACGATCGGGACGCCGGCCGCCTTGAGCCGGTCGGCCAGGCCGAGCGGGGTCTGGCCGCCGAGCTGCACGATCACGCCGACCACGCCCGGGCCGCCGGCCGCCTTGCCGCTGGCGTCCTCGGAGTGGAAGACCTCGAGGACGTCCTCGAAGGTGAGCGGCTCGAAGTAGAGCCGGTCGGCGGTGTCGTAGTCGGTCGAGACCGTCTCCGGGTTGCAGTTGACCATCACGGTCTCGAAGTCGACGGCGCGCAGCGCCATGACCGCGTGCACGCAGGAGTAGTCGAACTCGATGCCCTGGCCGATCCGGTTCGGCCCCGAGCCCAGGATGAGCACCTTGGGCCGGTCCGAGGGGGCGACCTCGGTCTCCTCGTCATAGGTCGAGTAGTGGTAGGGCGTGTCCGCCTCGAACTCGGCCGCGCACGTGTCGACGGTCTTGTAGACCGGGCGGATGCCGAGCCGGTGCCGCAGCGTCCGCACGCCGTCCTCGCCCGCGAACTCGGGGCGCAGCGCGGCGAGCTGCTTGTCAGAGAGGCCCGAGCGCTTGGCCCGGCGCAGCAGTTCCTCGTCGAGGACCGGCGCGTCGATGATCTCGGCCCGCAGGTCGACCAGCGCCTTGATCTCGTCGAGGAACCACCGATCGATGCGGCCGCTGGCCTCGTGCACCTGCTCGACCGTCGCGCCGAGCCGCAGCGCCGCCTCGACGGTGTAGAGCCGGCCGTCGTGCGGAATGCGCAGCGCTTCCAGGGCCGCGTTCCGGTCCTCGAAGGAAGGGGCGGTCCAGAAGCCGGCCGCCGTCGTCTCCATCGACCGCATCGCCTTGTTCAGCGCCTCGGCGAAGTTGCGGCCCAGGCTCATCGCCTCGCCGACCGACTTCATCGTCGTGGTCAGCTCGGGGTCGGCGCCGGGGAACTTCTCGAACGCGAACCGCGGGATCTTCACCACGACGTAGTCGAGCGCGGGCTCGAACGCGGCCGGCGTCTTGCGGGTGATGTCGTTCGGGATCTCGTCGAGCGTGTAGCCGATGGCCAGCTTCGCCGCGATCTTGGCGATCGGGAAGCCGGTCGCCTTGGAGGCCAGCGCCGACGAGCGGGAGACCCGCGGGTTCATCTCGATCACGACGAGCCGGCCGTCGTCCGGGTTGACCGCGAACTGGATGTTGCAGCCGCCGGTGTCGACGCCGACCTCGCGCAGCACGGCGATGCCGAGGTCGCGCAGCCTCTGGTATTCACGGTCGGTCAGGGTCATGGCCGGGGCCACGGTCACCGAGTCGCCGGTGTGCACGCCCATCGGGTCGATGTTCTCGATCGAGCAGACGACCACGACGTTGTCGTGCTTGTCGCGCATCAGCTCGAGCTCGTACTCCTTCCAGCCGAGCACGCTCTCCTCGATGAGCACCTCGTGCACCGGGGAGGCGGCCAGCCCGCGGCCGGCGATCCGCTCCAGGTCGTCCAGGGTGTACGCCATCCCGGACCCGAGGCCGCCCATGGTGAAAGATGGCCGAACGACGACCGGCAGCCCGAGATCGCCGACGGCCGCACGCACCTCGTCCATGGTGTG
>DASRYP010000918.1:0-4552 GCA_035687165.1 Actinoplanes sp.
CTGACCCCCGAGGCGATGATCCGCGCGATGACGGTCGCGGCCGGCCTCGGCACGACCTCCGCCTACACGTGGCTCAAGGTGCCGGTCGTCCCGGAGATGGAACGGGTCATGGCGTCCACGACCCTGCCGGCGCTGATTCTCGGCGGCGAGGGCGAGGCGGCGTACGCGGCCTGGCGCAAGGCTCTTGACCTGCCGACCGTGCAGGGCCTGGTGATCGGCCGTTCGCTGCTCTATCCGGCGAGCGGCGGGGTGGCCGACGCGGTCGACCGGGCGGTGAGCCTGCTGTGACCACGGCCCGGGTCAACCCGTTGATGCCCCGCGGCAGCACGGCCGAGAAGCCGTTCGACGCGGTGGTCACGCCCGAGAAGGCCGGCTGGAGCTACAGCGGCCTGCGCATCCTCGACCTGCCCCCGGGCTCGCGGGCCAGGTTCACCACCGGCGACGACGAGATGCTGGTGTTGCCGCTCTCCGGCGGGTGCGACGTGACCTGCGACGACGAGCGGATGACGCTCACCGGCCGACGGTCGGTGTTCTCCCGGGTGACCGACTTCGCCTATGTGCCGCGCGACGCGACGGTCACCGTGCGGGCGCCCAACGGCGGGCGGTTCGCGCTGCCCTCGGCCCGGGCCGCGCGCCGGCTGCCGTTCCGCTACGGCGCCGCCGAGGACGTCGCCGTCGAGCTGCGCGGCGCCGGGCAGGCCAGCCGTCAGGTCAACAACTTCTGCACGCCGGAGCGGTTCGAGGCCGACCGGCTGATCGCCTGCGAGGTGCTCACCCCTGGCGGCAACTGGTCCTCCTATCCGCCGCACAAGCACGACGAGCAGGCCGAGGGGGAGTCGTCGCTCGAGGAGATCTATTACTTCGAGGTCGGGTCCTCGCCGGCGGGCACGGCGGGCAACGCCTACCAGCGGGTGTACGGGCACGCCGACCGACCGATCGAGGTCTGTGCCGAGGTGCGCAGCGGCGACGTCGTGCTGATCCCGTACGGCTGGCACGGCCCGTCGATGGCCGCGCCCGGCTACGACCTCTACTACCTCAACGTGATGGCCGGTCCGGGCGAGCGCGAGTGGCTGGTGCGCGACGACCCGGCGCACGGCTGGGTGCGGGCCTCCTGGGCAGGTATGCCCGTCGACCCGCGCCTGCCGCTCACCTCCAGCAACGAAAGGACGCGTTCGTGAAGCTCACCGTCGGTCAGGCCGTGGTGCGGTTCCTGGCCAACCAGTGGACCGAGCGCGACGGCGTCGAGCGTCGCGCGATCGCGGGCTGCCTGGGCATCTTCGGGCACGGCAACGTCGCCGGTCTCGGCCAGGCCCTGCTGCAGGCCCACCGTACGGGGGAAGCTGATCTCCCTTATCGGCTGGCCCGCAACGAGCAGGCGATGGTGCACACGGCGGCCGGTTTCGCGCGCATGACCAACCGGCTCTCGGCGTACGCGTGCACCGCCTCGATCGGGCCGGGCTCGACGAACATGCTCACCGGCGCCGCCCTGGCCACGGTCAACCGCCTGCCCGTGCTGCTGCTGCCCTCGGACATCTTCGCCACCCGCGCCGCCGCGCCGGTCCTGCAGGAGCTGGAGGACCCGGGCGGCTACGACGTGTCGGTCAACGACGCGTTCCGCCCGCTCTCGCGCTTCTTCGACCGGGTCTGGCGCCCGGAGCAGCTGCCGGCCGCGCTGCTCGGCGCGCTGCGCGTGCTGACCGACCCGGCCGAGACCGGCGCGGTCACCGTCTGCCTTCCCCAAGATCTTCAGGCCGAGGCGTACGAGTTCCCCGACGCGTTCTTCGCCAAGCGCGTCTGGCACGTCGCCCGCCCGATCGCCGAACCGGCCTTCGTCTCCCGTGCGGCAGCCGTTCTCAGGCAGGCGGAACGCCCGCTGATCATCGCCGGCGGTGGGGCCATCTACGCCGAGGCCACCGGCGTGCTCGACCAGTTCGCCCGCGAGACCGGCATCCCGGTGGCCGACACCCAGGCCGGCAAGGGCGCGCTGAGCTGGGACCATCCGAACTCCGTTGGCGGCGTGGGCTCGACCGGCACGCCGGTGGCGAACCGACTGGCCCGCGACGCCGACGTGATCATCGGTGTCGGCACCCGGTACAGCGACTTCACCACAGCGTCGCGGACGGCGTTCCAGAACCCGGACGTGAAGTTCGTGAACATCAACGTAGCCGCCTTCGACGCCGCGAAGGAGTCGGCGTCCCCGATCGTCGCGGACGCGCGGGCCGGCCTCTCGGCGCTGCTCGCCGCGCTCGACGGGAAGCGTTTCGACACGGGCTACCGGGCCGACGTCATCACCTGGCAGGCCACCGTCGACCACGCGTACCACCTCGGTCATGGCCCGCTGCCCGCCCAGAGCGAGGTGATCGGGGCCGTGAACGAGGCCTGCGGAACGCGCGACGTCGTCGTGCAGGCGGCCGGAAGCCTGCCGGGCGACCTGCAACTGCTCTGGCGCGCGGGCGACCCGAAGCAGTACCACGTGGAGTACGGCTTCTCCTGCATGGGTTTCGAGATCGCCGGCGCCCTCGGTATCAAACTGGCCGACCCCAGCCGCGAGGTGTACGCCCTGGTCGGCGACGGGTCATACCTGATGATGTCGCAGGAGATCGTCACGGCCATCGCCGAGGGCATCAAGCTCGTCGTCGTCCTGGTGCAGAATCACGGGTTCGCCTCGATCGGCGCGCTCTCCGAGTCGCTCGGCTCGCAGCGGTTCGGCACCAGTTACCGCTACCGCGGATCGAACGGCGACTACAACGGCGGCCACCTCCCCGTCGACCTGGCCGCGAACGCGGAGAGCCTCGGCGCGATCGTGATCCGCTGCCGCACGATCGCCGACCTGGCCGAGGGTCTCAAGCGTGCGCGGGAGGCCGACCGTCTCACCGTCGTGCACATCGAGACCGACCCGCTCTCCCCGGTGCCGTCCTCCGAGTCGTGGTGGGACGTCCCCGTCCCGGAGGTCTCCGAGCTGGACAGCACCCGCGAGGCCCGAACGACCTACGAGGCCGCCAAGCGCGACCAACGCCTCTACCTCTAAAGGATGATCATGGCAACCATCGAGCACTGGGTCGACGGCGCGTTCACCGCCGGGTCCGGCGGCCGGCGCGCACCGGTCTTCAACCCGGCCACCGGCCGGCAGCAGCACGAGGTCGTGCTCGCCACCGAGGCCGACGTCGACGCGGCGGTGACCGCGGCCCGGATCGCGTTCGAATCCTGGAGCCAGACCTCGCTGAGCACGCGTACGAAGATCATGTTCAACTTCCGTGAGCTGGTCAACGCCCGAGTCAAGGACATCGCCGAGCTGATCTCGGACGAGCACGGCAAGGTCCTCGCGGACGCGGCCGGCGAGGTGCAGCGCGGCCTCGAGGTGATCGAGTTCGCGTGTGGCATCCCGCAACTGCTCAAGGGCGAGTACAGCGACCAGGCCTCGACCGGGGTCGACGTCTTCAGCTTCCGCGAGCCGCTCGGGGTCTGCGCCGGGATCACGCCGTTCAATTTCCCGGCGATGGTGCCGATGTGGATGTATCCGGTCGCGATCGCCTGCGGCAACACGTTCGTGCTGAAGCCCAGTGAGCGCGACCCGTCGGCCTCGAACTTCGTGGCCGTGCTGCTGAAGGAGGCCGGGCTGCCGGACGGCGTCTTCAACGTCGTGCACGGCGACAAGACGGCGGTCGACGGGCTGCTGCACCACCCCGACGTGGCCGCGGTGTCGTTCGTGGGCTCCACACCGATCGCCCGCTACCTCCACGAGCAGGCCACCTCGCACGGCAAGCGGGTGCAGGCGCTCGGCGGGGCCAAGAACCACGCGATCATCCTGCCCGACGCCGACCTCGAGTTCGCGGCCGGTCACCTGGCCGCGGCGGCGTTCGGCTCGGCGGGGGAGCGGTGCATGGCGATCTCGGCCGCGGTGGCCGTGGGCGGCGCCGGCGACACCCTGGTCGACCTGGTCAACCGCAAGGCGGGCGAGGTGGTGGTGGGCAACGGGCGGGACCCGAGGAGCGAGATGGGTCCGGTCGTGACGGCCGCCGCCAAGCAGCGCATCGAGTCGCTGATCGACAGCGGGGAGCGGGCCGGGGCCAAGGTCACGGTGGACGGGCGCGGGCTGCGGGTGCCGGGCGTACGAGTCGGCATGATCGGCATCAACGTCCCCGTCCCGGTGCCGATGGCGTACTACTCCTTCGGCGGTTGGAAGGACTCCCTCTTCGGCGACAAGCACGTCCACGGGCCCGAGGGCGTCTCGTTCTACACCCGCGGCAAGGTCGTCACCGCCCGGTGGCCGCACGTCTCGCACGCGTACGACGCGTCCCTGCAATTTCCCACCGCGAGTTAGGGGTCCGCTCATGGAGATCCGTCAGTTGCGCTTGGGCAGCTGTCCCGACTCGTGGGGTGTCTGGTATGCGAACGACCTCCGGCAGACGCCCTGGGACCGGTTCCTGGACGAGATGGTCGCGTCGGGCTACTCGTGGTTGGAGCTCGGCCCGTACGGCTATCTGCCCACCGACCCGGCCCGGCTGGGCGACGAGCTCGCGGCCCGCGGTCTCAGCGTCGCGGGTGGCACGGT
>DASRYP010000919.1:0-2450 GCA_035687165.1 Actinoplanes sp.
GCGGCCCGCGAGTCGGCCGACATCACGATGAGTTCATTTGTGATCAAGATCGCTTTTACACAGAGTAGTTTCCCCCTAAAGTATGATGGGTCCAGTTATTCCGATAAGCCCGTTAGGACGCCTCCGAATGTCGCTGTCGCCCTACGAGCTCGACGACCGCGCGATTGCCCGGCACTGTGCCGCCGCACTGGCCGCGCACCCCTCCACCGGGCGCTTCACCGCTCTCGCGGTCGGTCCGCACGACCCGACCGCCGACGTGGCTCGCACCCTGGAAAAACAGCCCGCCACCGGCCATGACCAGCACAGCTTCTTTCTGCTGGTGCTCGACCGGCAGACCGGCAAACCAGCCGGAACCGCCCGGGTGATCGACGGCGGCGGCCGGACTCTTGACGACGCTCCCGAGCTGATCGGCCGCGACCTGTCGGACATCACCGAGGCGCACGAACTGCACGACGGCGGCCGGATCTGGGACATCGCTACTTTGAGTAACCTTACCGGATACCGCGAGGGCAAGGCCGGACTGATCGTGACCTCGCTGCTGGCTCGCACCCTTATCCGGGCCGGGCAGCGGGCGGGCGTGCGCCATCTGGTCGCTCTCCTCGACCAACGCGCCCACCGCACCCTGACCCTGCTCGGCGTCCCCTTCGTGCCGATGGCCGGCTCCGACCCCGCCCTTCGCGCGGTCTACGCCCCGTTCGCCGACTTGGAACCGGCGATGGCCGAGCAGAGCCGCCGCCTGAACCGCCTCGCGGGCTCGTTCACCGGCGAGATCGAGGCCCGAGGACTCCACCGCCTGCTGACCCGCCGCCTCGCCGCCAAGATGTCCGAGCAGGTCGCCACGGGCCGCGGTCTCGACGAGCACATCCTGCTGCCCGGCCTGGATCGGCGGCGTTATCGCGGGCTCCGGACGAAACGCTGAGCTCACCAGCGGCCGAGGCGGGCCGAGAGCACCGACAGCGCCGCCACCCCGGCGGTCGACGTCCGCAGCACCTCACGCCCCAGCCGTACGGCCGTGGCCCCGGCGGCGACGAACGTCTCGCGCTCCGCCTCGCTGATGCCGCCTTCCGGCCCGATCACCAGCACGATCTCGCCGGACGGGGGCAGCGGGGCCGAGCTGAGCGCCGTGGTCGCCTCCTCGTGCAGCACGAACGCCGCCCCGGGCGCCAGACGGGCCGCGATCTGTTTCGTCGAGCAGTCGGGTTCGCCGCCGACCACCGGCAGCCATGCCCGCCGGGCCTGCTTGGCTGCCTCGCGAGCGGTCGACACCCACTTGTCGCGCGCCTTGGCGCCCCGATCGCCGCGCCACTGCGCCACCGAACGGGAGGCGGCCCACGGCAGGATCTCGTCGACCCCGATCTCGGTCATCGCCTGCACGGCCAGCTCACCACGGTCGCCCTTGGCGATGCCCTGCGCCACGACCAGGCGGGGGTCGGCCGCGGGCACGTGCTCGCGGGCGACGATCTCGAGGTCGACGCTGCCCCGGCGCACCTCGGTGACCCGGCCCGTGACGCTGCCGCCCCGGCCGTCGGCGAGGATCAGCGTCTCGCCGGCCCGCAACCGCTGCACGGTGGCGGCGTGATGCCCCTCGGGCCCGTCGAGCGTGTGCGACGCGGCAGCGGGCAGGGCATCGACCAGGAAGAGCGGGGCGGACACCCCCGCACGGTACATCAGCCGTTACCTGATGCGCTTTGGTGCGCATGCGCTTTGGTGCGCATGCGCTTTGGGGAGCGCACGATCGATAGTCCGACGGGCGGCACGGTCGACGTCGGTGACGAACGGCTTCTCGCGAGATGCTGAGCCCGATCGCTTCCGATCGATGAGAATTCCGCCGCTGTGTATGTATCAGAGCATGAGCACGATGCGACCGTCCGCCTCGCCCGCGGCCTGGCGGGACCAGGCGGCGTCGACCTCGGCGAAGGGCATGATCTCGTGCGACACGGTGAGCCGGCCCGCGGTCGCGTGTTCGGCCACCACGCCGAGCGACTCGGCCCGCTCCCCCACCGACAGCCCGTTGTTGGTGTAGCCGAGGATCTTGAGTGAGCCACCGCGCAACGTGGCCGAGTCGAGAGGCGCGGTCGCCCCGGCCGAACTGCCCAGGTTGACCAGACGCCCGCCCGGCCGAAGGACCCGCAGCGCGGCCGCCGCCGGCACGCCGAAGACCGGGTCGAGCACCAGGTCGACCAGGCCCGCGACGGCCCGCAGCCGGTTGGCCAGCGCGTTCGGGTCGTCGCCGGGCCGCAGCTCGACGACCTCCCCGGCGCCGAGTTCCCCGGCCCGGTCGAGTGCCGCGCGCGACCGGGAGACGGCCACGACCCGGGAGGCGCCCGCGAGCAGCGCCAACTGGATCGCGGCCTGACCGACCACCCCGCCGGCGCCGAGCACGACCACCACCTCGCCCTCGACGAGACCCCCGGTGCGGGTCAGCGCGGCGTGCGCGGCCACCGCCGAGA
>DASRYP010000920.1:0-5794 GCA_035687165.1 Actinoplanes sp.
CCGTCTCCCAGACCTGCTCCGGTTCCGCGCCGGTGGCGATCAGCGTGGCGACCCGGCGAAGGGCCGCGTGCTCGTCGGCCAACCGCTGTACCTGCTCCCGGCGTTGCGCGCTCGAGATCGAGGTGGCGGCCAGGGCGGCGAACTCCGACAGGCGGGACTCGGTATTGGCGGGCAGTCGCTTGGCCCGGTCGGAGACGACCGTCGCCGAGCCCCACAGCACCTCGTCGACGAAGATCGGGACGGCGATCGAGGAGATCGCGTTGATGGTGCCCAGTCGGCGGGAGATCGATCCGGTGACCGGGATGCCACCCTCGAGACGGGCCGGGCGGCCGGTGCGGAACACCCGGGCGTTCGCGCTGTCGCCGTCCAGCGGCCAGCGCGATCCGACCGGCGACGGCCAGTCGGGCCGCGGGCCCCACCCGGCGACGAAGGTCATCAAGCCGTCCGGATCGAACCGCGAGACGCCCGCCATGTCCTGGAAGGCCTCACCCGTCTCGATGTCGACGATGCGGCCCAACTCCTCGGCCATCGCGTCGAAGAGCTCCTGGATCGGCGCGCTGCCGGCCAGCGCGCCCAGCCGGAGCAGGGCCTTCCGCTCGGTCTCGATGATCAGCTGCTCGGTCGCCCGGGCCCGGCGCCCGCTCGAGGTCAGCGACACCAGCCCGGTCAGCAGGGCACGCCAGGAGAACCGACTCATCGACTCAGGACGCGTCGAGGTAGCGGAGAACCGCGAGGACGCGGCGGTGATCCTCGGCCGAATCGGCCAGCCCCAACTTGGTCAAGATGCTGCCGACGTGCTTCTCGATCGTGCCCTCGCTGATCCTCAACTGGCGCGAGATGCCCGCGTTGGACCGCCCCTCGGCCACCAGCTCGAGCACGTCACGCTCACGCTGAGTGAGACTCCCGAGCGGGTCGGAACGCCGCGGGGTCGCGATCAGCTCCCCCACCAGATCGGGGTCGACGACCCAGCCGCCCTTGCCCACCCGCTGCAGCGCGTCGAAGAACTCATCGACCTGCGTGACCCGACTCTTGAGCAGGTAACCGACGCTGTGACCGCTGCTGAGCAGTTCGGTCGCGTGATCGATCTCGGCGTAGGCCGAGAGCAACACGATCGCGACCTCGGGGCGCTCGGCCCGGATCTGCCGGGCGATGTCGAGACCCTCGGTGGTATAGCCCGGCGGCATCCGGATGTCCAGGATGACCATGTCGGGCAGGGTCGTCCGGGCCAGCTCGACCGCCTCGGGGGCGGTGCCGGCGCTGCCGACCACCTCGAAGCCGTTCGCGCCGAGCAGGCTCACCAGACCCGCACGTAGGAGGACGTCGTCATCCGCGACAACCACTCGCATCGGTCACACCCCCCCCCTTTTATGCACCTCGTGGTGCTGGTCGGTCCTTTTGTGCACCTCGTGGTGCTGCTCGGCCAAGCCGAGGATCATCGTGCCTGCCGAACAGCGGTTGGGCAACCGCACCCCTGCCAGCCGGAAGGAAGAAGCCCCAGCAGGCATCGGAGACAACCGCGCGTCAGACCCGCAGGATAGTGAGCACAGGGGCCACGGCGGCAACCGCCCCATCCGTGAGAGGTCGCGATGGCAATGACTTCGCCGAGCCCGACGCTGGTCCGGGCCGACGACCTCGACGCGCTCGTCCGGCGGGTCCGGCTCGACGGGGGCGCTCTCTGCGTCTACGGCGAGCCCGGAGCCGGGAAGACCGCCCTGCTCGCCGCGGCGGCCAGGGCGGCGATCGAGGACGGCCGGATCGTCCGGCGGGCCGCCGGTGCTCCGATGGAGTCCGACCTGCCGTACGCGACGCTCCACGAGTTGCTGGGCCCGCTGCCGGCCCGGCTCGGGGAGATCCCCGCCGACCAGGGCCGGGCGCTGACCGTCGCGCTCGCCCTGAAGCCGGGACCGGCGCCGGATCCGCGCCTGGTCGCCGACGCGGTGACGACGTTGCTGTGCCCGACCCGCGACGAGCTCGGGGTGCTGATCGTCGTGGACGACCTGCAGTGGGTCGACCTGTCCAGCCTCGACGTGCTGCTGCGGATCGCCGAGGGCGCGGCTCGCGCCCGGATGGGCGTCCTCGTCGCGGCGCGCGGCACGACCCCGCCGCCCACGATCGGTGCCATGCCCTCGGCGCTGGTGAGCGGTCGCCGAGTCGAGACCGGAACGGACCGGGTCCACCGCGCGTACGAAGCCGAAGTGGCCGCTCTGCCCGGGGCGACGCGCCGGGCGCTGCTGCTGGCCGCCCTGATCGGCACGGCCGACATCGACCTGCCGGCCACCACCCCCGGCCTCGCGCTCGCCCGTCGCGAGCAGGTCATCGTCGCCGACCCCGAGACCGCGCGGCTGCGCTTCCGGCACCCGCTCCTCCGCTCGGCCGTCGTGCGCGCCTCCACCAGCCTGGACCGCGCCGACGCGCACCGTGAGCTCGCCCGCGTCTTCGCCGGGGTACCGCACCGCCACGCCCGCTATCTGGCCGAGGCCACCCTGCACCCGGACGAGAAGGTCGCCGCCCTGCTCGAACGAGGCGCCCGACAGTCCCTGCACCTCGGCGAAGTCGGGGACGTCGTCTCCGCGCTGTTGCGCGCGGCAGATCTCAGCCCGACGCCGGCCGGACGCAGCCGGCGACTGGCCCAGGCGGCGTACGTCTGCGTGAGCGTACGAGGAGATCTCCAGGCCGCGCCGCAGCTGCTCGACGCTGCCCGCGAGGCCCACCCCGACGGCCGACAGCTCGCCCTGCCCGCCGCCGTCGCCGCCGCGCAGGTGATGCTCAACCTGACCGGCGATGTCAACGGCGCCCACGGGATCCTCAGCGCGGGCCTCGACGCCACCACCGACTTCACCGCCGGCAACCAGGAACTCGTCGACGCGCTCTTCGATCTCTGTGACGTCTGCCGCTACGCGTCGCGCGACGAGCTGTGGGAGCGGCTCTTCACGGCGATCGACAGGCTCGGGCCGGAAGCGCCGCCCCTGCTGATCCTGCGCGCCCATGTGCAGCGGGGCCCGGCCTACGTCACTGACGCGGACCTGGCGCATCTGGCCGGTTTGCTGAGCCGGTTCGACACTGAACGCAACCCGGCCCACATCGACCGCGTCGCCAAGACGGCCCTGGCGCTAGACCTGAGCACCGCCTGCCACCCCACCCTCCGGCGGATCGTCGCCGACGGGCCGGCCGGCGGCGCCGCGCGGACAGCGGCCTCCGGGCTGCTCACCCTCACCCAGGACGAACTCGCGGCGGGACGCTGGGACGAGGCCGGCCGGCTGGCCGACGAGACCGTACGCAGGTGCGACGACAGCGGCTACGTGTTTCCCGCCCAGATCGCGCGGATGAGCCGCTTGCAGCTGGCCGCGCTGCGCGGGGACGACACGACAGTGCGGGAGCACAGCTCCCAGGTGACCGCTTGGGCGGCGCCCCGCCGGCTGCTCACCCTCGTCTCCTGGTGTCACGCCGTTCAGGCCGCCGCCGCGGTGGGCCGGGGCGACTTCGAGTCCGCCTACCACCACAGCGTCGCGGCCTGCGAGCCCGGCCGCCTGCCGACCACCGCGATGTTCCTGCGCCCGACCTACGACCTGGTCGAATCCGCGATGCGGACGAATCGGCCCGAGGCTGCCGCGGCTCACGTCCGGGCTCTGCACGAGGCCGGAGTGGCGCGGATCTCCGACCGGCTCGCCCTGATGGTGGCCGGGGCGTCGGCGATGACGGCGGAACCCCACCTCGCGCCGGCCCTGTTCGCACAGGCCCTGGCGCTGCCCGGGGTCGAGCAGTACCCGTGGGACGCAGCCCGGCTCCGGCTCATGTACGGCGAGCGTCTGCGCCGGGCCCGGGCCATCACCGAGGCCCGGGAACAGCTCAACGCGGCCTTGGCGACGTTCCGCCGGCTGGGGGCGTACCCGTGGATTCATCGCGCGATCCGGGAGCTCGAGGCGACCAGCGTCACCCGCGCCCGTTCCGGTGGCCAGGGATCGGCCACGTTGACCCCGCAGGAGAACGAGGTCGCCGGGCTCGCCGCCGCCGGGCTGACCAACAAGAAGATCGGCGAACGGCTGTTCATGTCCCCGCGGACCGCCGGGACGCACCTGCAACGGGTCTACCGCAAGCTCGGCATCGGCTCGCGCGCGGCCCTGCGCCACGCGCTGCGCGAACCGGAGCCCGACTGACGGTCGCCCACGCGAGGCGATCAGCGGTCGAGAGCGTCGCGCAGGGCGGCCCGCGAGGTGATTCCGAGCCTCGGGTAGAGCCGGTAGAGACACGCCTCGACGGTTCGGTGCGACATTTTCAACCGATCGCCGATCTCGCGGTTGCTCAGCCCGATCGTGACCAGTTCGGCGATGCGCCGCTCCTGCGGCGTGAGCACCACGTTCCGGCCGGCCGAGGCCGTGTTCAGGCCGCACGCCCGGAGTTCGCCCTCGGTGCGCCGGGTCCAGGGCCGCGCGCCGAGCCGGCGGAAGACCTCCCCCGCGGCGGTCAGTTGCGCGCGCGAGGTGGCGAGCTCGCCGATCCGGCGCAGATGCTCGCCGTAGGACAAGCGGATCCGGGCCAGATCGAACTGCCAGTGCTGGGCGTCCGGCGTGGCCAGTGCTGCTTCGTACGCCTCGGTGGCGCCGGCTGGGTCGGTGACCAGGGCGGTGCACCCGGCTGAGAGCAGAGCGAGGCGCGGTGAGAGACGGGCGACGCCGGCGCGGGTCATCGCCGTGACGTGCGCGCGGGCATCAGCCGTACGGCCGGACCGGGCGGCGCTCTCCACCACGTCGAACAGAACCCGGAGCACTCCGGGCCGGTACGGCGGCAGGCTGCCGACCGGGCTCACGCCGCCCAGTTCCCGATGCGCCGCGGCGAAGTCCCCACGCCCGATCGCCGTCAGCGCCCGTACCTGGCAGGCCTGGTGGAACTCGACCCCGGCGGCGCCGAGGGCCGCGGAGTCGTCCGTCTCGGACTCGCCCGTTGCCGCCCGCACCAGGGACCGGAAGTAGGTGAAGTGGTGCTCGTACCGGCTGAGGCCGTACTTCGCACAGAGCGTCAAAGCGTCGGTCACCAGTGCGGTCAGCTCCGGCCACTGCCCCGAATGCCAGAGCTCGGGACAGGCCACGAAGGCGGCACGGAGGGCGAGGACGGCCGTCTCGCCCCCTTCGCGGCCGCCCTGGAAGGCCCGGGCCAGGGCGGCTTGGCAAGGCGCGACGCGGTCGGTGTGGACCGCGGCCAGGGCAGTGTGGATGGTGGTGATCGGATTCGACTCGAGACCCAGCTTCTCGGCCGACGCGGTGATCTCGTCGAGCTGCTCGCCGGTGAGCCGAAGTGGATCACCGAAGGCCAGGGCGCAGAGTTCCACCAGCCGCGGGGCCGGTGATCGCACTCCCGCCAGTGCCCGGTCGAAGTGGGCCCAGGAACCGGCGTCGGCCGTGCTCCAGCACCGGAAGATCATGGCCAGCAGGGCCGCGGACAGCACCTCGTCGTTGGCCTCCGCGCCGGCCGCGTACGCGATGACGGCGTCGGCCATCGAGCTCAGCGCCTCGTCGCCGTGCTCGGCGAGCCTGATGTAGGCGGCGGCGACCGCGGCCGCGGGACCTTCCGCACGAACCAGGATGCGGGCCAGCACGGTGAGATCGCCGCTGGCGTCCGCTCGGAGGAGGGCGGCTTCCAGCAGCCGCCGGGAGCGGTCCCGCGGATCCGGGCTCAGTTCCGCGGCCCGGAGCAGCGCGGCCACGGCACCGCCGACCTCACCCAGCCGGAAGTGAGTGTGCGATCTGTCGACGAGCCGATCGGCCAGGTCGGCGTCGGGGCCGACGGCGGCCGCCGCGAG
>DASRYP010000921.1:0-4305 GCA_035687165.1 Actinoplanes sp.
GGACGAGGAGATCGGGGGCGACGCCGGGCAGCTCAGTGCTGGTGCCGAACATGGCCTGCAGGGTCACGGTGATCGGATCCAGGGGATTGGTGACGATGTGGGGGGCGCGGTCGAGGGCGGTGGTCACCGGCAGCACCCGGCCCGCAGCGACTTCCCGAAGCTGGTCACCGCATTCACCTCGCCGAATCGAACCTGGATCGAACCTGAACCGAACGTAGACGCCTGAGCCAACAACGTAGACGCCTGTGCCAACAACACACAGTGGCCGTAACGCCTCCGTGACGACGACTCACCGTACACCTCTAAGGGTAGCCTAACCAAGCTGACCGTTCGGACGAATAGCGGGGGCGAGGGTGACCTAACCGACAGCACTACCGTTGCCTGATTCGTCAAGGTATCTGTCGTGTACTCGCTACTAGCACCATCCGGACACGAGCGGCGGCGACACTGAAATTCTCGTCGCGAAGGGGACATCGATGATGACCACCTCGCCCGTCGAGCGGGCCGCTGACCAATTTGTGACGGCACTGGCACACTGGCGGGTCGAACGCGGCATGAGCAAGAAGCAGCTCGCCGCGCGTATGGGGTTCGACCCCTCCTATGTCAGCCACGTCGAGGGGCGGCGGCACAAGCCCACCGAAGACTTCGCCCGCCGCGCGGAATCCGTTCTCGGCGCCGGCGGGGTGATCTGGCGGCGTTTCCAGGAGTACGACGAGCTGCGACACGCGCGCGGTGCGGCGCCGCACCGGGACCCGCCGGTGCCGGTGCAGTGGCTGCCGCCGGGCACCGGCCTGATCGTGGAGCGCGAGGTCGCCGAGCTCACCTACGTCGACGGCTCCTACCGCTGCCGGGTGCGCCGGGCCCTCTACAACGCCGGCTCCGACCCGGTGACCCGCTACCTGGTGAAGATCGCGGTCGACCGCTACCCGAACGACCCGACCGGCTCGAACCGTCACCACCGCGAGCACCCGTTGACCTTCGACGAGATGGCGTTCAGGGCCTGTGCCGGCGAGGGCGAGGCGGTCGAGCCGATGCACTGGCGGATCAAGCTCGACCGAGACGCCTCCAAGGAGGTGTGGCTGCTCTTCGCGAACGACGGCGGCCAGTTCGCACTCTTCCCGGGCGAGCGGACCACCATCCAGTACGAATACACGATCGGCGTCGAGAAGTGGGGCCAGTGGTTCCAGCGGGCGGTGCGGCTGCCCACCCGGCGCCTCACCGTGCGGCTCGACTTCCCCGACTCGTTCGACCCGCAGGTCTGGGGGGTCGAGACGTCGCTCGCGGCCGAGGTGCCAGTCCGCACCCCGATGGAACGGCACGACGACGACGGCCGGGCGGTCTTCGAGTGGTCGACCGACACGCCACAGCTGAACGCGCGCTACCGCCTGGAGTGGCGGTTCCGCGGGGCCGGGGCACCGGCGACCTCGGCCCTGGCCCCGGCGAGCAACGGCCAGCCGCGCGCGTCCGGCCAGATGCGCGGCATCGGCATCGTGCAGCGCGGCTCGGAACTGCTGCGCCAGCGCGCCCGGCACTACCAGCTCCCGCGCGAAGAGGCCGCGGCCCGCGAGGCGGTGGGGGCGCTGCACGCGGCGCTGGCCCGGCTCGAGCAGGTGCACGACTTCACCAAGGGGGTGGGCCTGTCGGCACCCCAGATCGGCGTGTCGGCAGCGGTCGCCGTGGTGCGCCTGGCCGTCCGAGGCACCGAGCCGCTGGTATTGATCAACCCGCGGGTGGTCGGTGAGTCGACCGAGCGCGACGAGCAGTACGAGGGGTGTCTCTCGTTCTTCGACTACCGCGGGCTGGTGCGACGGCCGCTGCGCCTCGACGTCGAGCACGCCCGGTACGACGGCACGCGCGTCACCACCCGGTTCGAGCGCGACATGGCCCGGCTGATCGCCCACGAGATCGACCACCTGGAGGGGCGGCTCTACGTCGACCGGATGAACGCCGAGTCGAACCTCGTGCCGGACTACCAACAGAGCGGCCGGCCCTGGGTCTACTAGGACAGATCGCTGAAGCTGTCGTACTTGATGCGGACCGACGGCACCTGCAGCTCGGCCAGGGTCTTGAGGGTCGCCATGACCATTCGGCCCGAACCCGAGACGAAGAAATCATGCTCGCACCACGGGCCGTACCGGGACACCACGTCGGAGATGTCGCCCTGCTCGCCGGGGTAGGTCGGGTCGTCGCTGCACGCGGTCACCACCGATAGCCACGGATAGCGGGCGGCCAGCCGGTTCAGCTCGGCCAGGTCGTACAGATCCTCGCGGTTGCGGGCGCCGAAGAAGACATGGACCCAGCGGGTGCGGTTGTACCGGGTCAGCTCCTCGAGCAGGGATTTGATCGGGGCGAGTCCGGTGCCGCCGGCGACGAAGACGGTATCCCGGGTCGAGCGGCGGTCCAGGTTCATCGTGCCCATCGGCGCGGCCAGCCGGACCATGTCGCCGACCTCGAGCCGACGGACCAGGGCACTGGACACCCAGCCGGCGCCGACCGCGCGTACGTGGAACTCGATCGTGTTGTCCCGGCGGGGCGCGTTCGCCACCGAGTAGGTGCGCCACAGCCGGGGCTGTATTCGCGGGCACTCGACGCTCAGGTACTGGCCGGCCCGGAACTCCAGGGGCTGCATCGGCAGGACGGTGAAGACCGCGATGTCCTTGGCCCGGCGTTCGTGCGCGACCACCTCGCCGTACCAGTAGGGCGGGTTGGTGTCCGCCGCTGCCCCGGCCAGCATCTTCGAGGCGATCACCGCGTAGGCGTCGGCCCAGGCCTGGTCGTACTCGACACTCCACTGCTCACCCGCGTACGACCGCATCGCCTCGATCAAGGCACCCCCCACAACCTCGTAGTGCTCCGGTTCCACGTGAAACTTCCGGTGATCCCGCCCGAGCGCCTTCAGGTACTCGTCGAACTTCTCCGGATCCTCGAGCGTCTGTACGGCCGTGACGATCGCGTTCAACAGCCGCGACCGCTGCACGTCCATGTGCACCGGAAAGAGATCACGGAGGTCCGGGTGGGACAGGAATATCCGGGCGTAGAAGTAGCCGGCGACCTTGTCCTGATGCTCCTCGACGAGGCTCCAGCTCTCCTTGAGCATGCGTCCGAGGTCTCCCATGACTTCAGGGTGCTCAGCGCAGTCGGAAAGACGACGCACGGCCCGTGCGACTCATCTCAATTCATGCCGCGACGCTTGCCCAGATAAGTCCGTTTACGTTGAGGGCGGCAGCCTCCCAGGTGTGACAGCTCCTAGAGTTGCCGGGTGACATCAGAGCGCCAGCAGGCGACCCGGCCGATCCTGACCACCGAGATCGTCATCGTGTTGCTGCTGTCGCTCGGGCAGAGCGCGGTCTATGCGGTGGTCTCGCTCATCGCCAAACTGACAGCCGACCAGCCGCTCTCGCAACAGGCCGCGGTGCTCAACGCGTCGCGCTCCGCCCGGCCGTACCTCGATCTGACCTATCAGTTGCTCGCCATCGCCTTCGACCTGGTCCCGGTCGCGCTGGCGCTCTACCTGCTGATCCGCGACCGCATCTCGCCCCGCAACGAGCTTGGCCTCTCGGCCGATCGACCGGGTTTCGACTTGGGCTGGGGCACGCTGCTGGCCGCCGGCATCGGGATCCCCGGCCTCCTTCTGGTGTACGTGGCCAAGCTGCTCGGCATCAATGCGGAGATCGTGCCGGCCGCCCTGCAACAGGCCTGGTGGGCGGTGCCCGTGCTCATCCTGGCCGCGATCAAGAACGCGGTGCTCGAAGAGGTCATCGTGGTCGGCTACCTGATGACCCGGCTCAAGCAGTGCGGGATGTCGACGGCCGCGATCGTGGCGTGCTCGGCCGTTCTGCGCGGGTCGTACCACCTGTATCAAGGCTTCGGCGCGTTCATCGGGAACGCGGTGATGGGCGTGGTGTTCGCACTCTTCTTCCTGCGGTTCAAACGCGTGATGCCGCTGATCGTGGCGCACACGCTGCTCGATGTGGTGGCCTTCGTCGGTTACGAGGCGCTGCCTGCTTCCTGGCTGACCTGGCTCTGACCGGGCCCGCTCCCACCGCCCCGGAAGTAGGTCAACGCGCGGGCCGCGGTGGCCTGGGCGTCCGCGGCGCTGGTCAGGACGGCGCCGAGCAGGCTGACGCCCGGGTAGTAGCGGTTGATCACGCGAAGGGCTGTCCAACGCCCGGAGCGGGCGACGAAGAGCCGACCGATCCGCCAGGCGGCGTCGCTCAGACCGCTGGCCGTGGGCTCAGGCCCGTGGGTGGCGGCCAGGGCCGACTCGGCCTCGGCGGCGGTGTCGTGGACGCCGGTGATCACCAG
>DASRYP010000922.1:0-4278 GCA_035687165.1 Actinoplanes sp.
ATCAACCAGATCACCACGTACGGCGGCGGAAACATCCGTCACAAGAAGCCCAAGAGCGAAGCCGGCAACCGCGACGTCATCCTCGACCCCGACACCGTCGCTCTCTTCACCAGCTACAAGGTCCAGCGCGCGAAGTGGCAACTGGCCGCTGGAGCTTCCTGGCCCGACACCGGCCTGTTCTTCGTCCGCCCCGATGGCAGAGCCTGGCACCCCGCCTCGGTGTCCCAGCGCTTCCGCCGCCTCATCAAACGCGGCGGATTCCCACCCATCAGGCTGCACGACCTACGCCACGGCGCCGCCACCATCGCCCTCGAAGCCGGCATCGACATCAAAGTCGTCTCCGAACAACTCGGCCACTCCACCACCACCCTCACCCGCGACACCTACCAGAGCGTCGCCAAGCAACTGCACCACGAGGCCGCCGGAGCGGTCGCGGAACTCATCCGAGCCAAGCGCCGCGCCGTCGCGTGACCGGGCTGGCGGCCCGCGCGGGCACGTCCGGCCACTGCCTTACCACCTGCCGTCCGCCCTGGGAGCAGCCTCCGAACTCGGCCGAGGCGACGTACCGCCGGTCGTGCCCATCGCGACCAGCACGCGAGGCGACAGGCCACCGGCGAGCCGTTTCCGTTATGGGTGGCGTGGACCGCCGGTAACGGGAAGAAACGCCGTGCGGCGATGGCCGACCCGACCGTACTGAAGATCAACATCCAAGCCTCAGTGCGTGAACCTTGACCGCACAGAGGCCGGCACCTCCGCCCATCGACTCACCTGACTACTCTCCGCGATCAGCAGGTCCGAATTGCTCATAAGATAGGGAATTGTCATGCGCAGCTCGTCAGAAGATCGTCCGCGCTACCTCACCGATGTCACCGACGCGCTTGGCGCGGACGAAATCGAGATCCGCAACGCGGGCCACCTCGCCAAGGTCATGGCCCGCCTACCCGCCGGTACCCCGGTGGTACTTGCCGACACCACCCGCACCGACCCCCGCCTCCGCGAAGATGACGACCGGCGCACGGCTATGGTCGCCCAGGCCGTCCCAATCGAAGCACCCGACATCACCGCGGAGACCGATCCCGACGATGAGATCACCGACTGTCCCGCCTTCCAGCCCGCTGTCCAACTCGGCGCAGTCGTCGTCAGCCGACAAGGACGGGTTCCGATGTTCTTGACTGTGCCGCTACCCGCGCAACAACATGCCGAGGAGGCCGTAACCGAGGGTGAACTCGAGCCCGCCCTCGCCGCGTACATCCAACTGCTGGCATGGATGGCAAGCACCCTGGTCACGCCGTCCGACGATCGCCCCGACTACGAGAGCGCACACCTCGACCGGATAGAAGACGCCAGCCTGCGCGACGCCATCAGCAGCGAGGCCGAGCAACTCGACCACGCGGCGCGGCGCCTCGCAGCCCTACACGCCCGGGTAGCCGACTACGAAATGGCCGCCGAGATCATCGAAGCCGCCGAGGAGATCGTCAGAGAGGCCGCGGAAAACCACGATCCCAGCGAGCCGGAAGACGGCGACTGACATCGACACGGCGCCACATGAGAGCACCTACAACGCCCATAGCAATGCAAAATGCCGCTTATGGTGTACCAATCCAGCGGGACTCAACCGGGGACGCGCAACCTTGCGCTCAAGGTCAGAGGAGAGCTCAGCCGCGTGCGGCCGAAACCTCCCGAAGCGTCTTGCGGCCAACCCGAGCGCATTTGGCATGGTTGCTGTGGGTGACAGTTGCCTAGGCATCTCCAAGCCGTACGCCGACAACGCAACGTGATCGTGCCGCCGACGACACGATCGGAGCTACGCACCCACGCTCAATATGCTCGAGACCAAGCAATTCCGCCGGCTGTGACATGTGAATCAGAGGACGTGAACACAGATCAGCCAGCCACTGCGTCGCATAGTGCGCGTAGCGCGTACCAAAGCTCTCCGCGCTCAACCCGATAGTGAAGAGTGGCGCGCGGGCCAACCCTCGGCTGCGGTGCGAGCAAGCCGGCCGCGCCGAGCCTCAGCATGACTGGTCGGACGACGCTGTCGCCGAGATTTGCAGCGGAGGCGACCATGCGCGTTGTTATCAGCGGGTCTCCGTGTGAGGTGAGTCTGTCGATCGCGTGGACGACGTCAGCTGCTGCCCTGTTGCCGAACACCGCAGCGGAAAGTTTTCGCCGGGCCTCCTGTGCATCCACCGTCACAGCATACTAAGATACGCGTAACGCGATTCGCGTCACGAGGGGCAACTATGAAGCAGTCAGCTGTGGGGACTAGGTCGGTGTACGACCAGCTCAGCCTCGACATGCCCACTGCTAGCGCTCCGGCAGACTACGACCTACCTGCCGAGATCGTCGTAGGGGGAAGGCGGCTGAGGCCGACGCCCGTGTTCAACACCTACTGGCGGTTCGCATCTGCCCGGCAGTCAATCTACGAGGCACGCTTGCAGGGTAAGCGTGGCCCCTGGACCAAGGATCCAATCCTCCACGCGCACAGGTTTACGAATTGCTATCGCGCGGCTGATCGTGTCAGTCAATACTTAATCCGCAATGTGCTTTACCACGGTTCGCAGGAACCGCAAGAAATCTTCTTCCGTGCACTATTATTCAAGACTTTTAATCGTATCTCTACCTGGCAGTTATTGCTAGACTCGGTTGGCACGGTTAGTTGGGCTGAGTACGACTACAACCGATACAATCAGATTCTTAGCAAGGCATTCTCTTCAGGTTCAAGACTCTATTCGGCTGCCTATGTAATGCCCCCGCCGTCATTAGGGGAAGAAAGAAAGCATAGCAATCACCTTCGGCTACTTGAACTAATGATGGCGGCTGGCGCCGTGACGCGCGTCCGCGAGGCGGGTTCGATGAGGGCCGCATTCGAAGTTCTTCGCGGCTACCCGGCCATGGGTGATTTCCTGGCCTACCAGTATTTGATTGACCTCAACTACTCGTCCGTCATGACCTACGAAGAAATGGACTTCGTCGTACCGGGGCCGGGAGCGCGGGACGGCATCCGAAAGTGCTTCGGACAATTGGCAACCGGGGTAGAAGCGGACGTGATCAGATACATGGCTGACCACCAAGGCGAACATTTCGCACGCCTTGGGCTGCCGTTCGCCGGGTTGCGCGGGCGACCACTCCAGCTAATCGACTGTCAAAATCTGTTCTGCGAGGTGGACAAGTACGCACGAGTTGCACATCCCGAGATTGTCGGCCATAGCGGCCGGAGCCGCATTAAGCAGCGTTTCAAGCCGATCGCGGATCCCGTGTCCGCTTGGTTCCCACCCAAATGGGGGATCAACTACTCTTCGCCAGGTCAGCGGACACCACGTTAGGTTGACTGCTCCACCGGGTTCAGTGCAGCGGACAAAATCGTTCTCGGGCTGTGACCCGCTAGGTTCCGCGGCGCGCAACCAGCGAACTGTTAGTGAGTGCTTCGCATGCCTGCCTGTGGCCTTCCAACTCGGTCGATGACAGTGGTCGGACCGCGATAGTCCTAGAATCTAGATCACAGATCACGGCACCGCTGCCTCGCTCATGGAGTGTGCGCCACACCGCGTAGCCGTCGAGAATCGCTCGCTCCCACTCGCGGGAGGCGCAGATAGAGACTTCGAGCTTCGCTGTCAAGTTGCGGCACAGCCGGATAAGGCCGGGGTCGATTTTGCGGGACTCTCTGAAGAAGTTCGATCGCGACGCGGCCTCGAACAGGACGGCGCTGATGCCCTCTTCGATCACGATGGCGCGCCCGCCGTCCTCGATCTCGTCGGTCAGACTGATGGCTTTGCGTTTGCGCCGAAGCAACGCACGTACTACAGGACTCCAGCCGAGAACTGCCAGGTATGAAAGGTGAAAGGCATCGTGAAAGCGATATCCGTCTTCCGCGTAGGCGTTGTCGGTCAACGCATCGCCGAACGCCCGGCCGTTTAGCACGGGGAGTACCTTCGGCGTGGGGTCCCCTGCCAGGTTTCGCGGAACATGCGCTAGATGTACCTCCAGCCGCCGGGGTAGGCGCTCAGAAGGCTCCGGATGATTTCCGTCGAAGTCGTGAGGCGGACCGAACCGTTTGACGCTCGAGGTCGACTTTGAAGCCGGCAGACCGGGCCGACGCAGATCGTCTTGGCGCGGCCTCGGATATCCCACGCGAAGGGTAGCGATCGACCTTGCCTGAGGGCGGCGGCCGAGCACCCGTGCCCCCGGGTCGCCCGCCTGACCAGCAACCCTGATCACTTCCTCAAAGGGCTGGCGAAGCAACCTGGCGCGGGCAGCCGACGCCCGTCGACGGTGCGC
>DASRYP010000923.1:0-2110 GCA_035687165.1 Actinoplanes sp.
AACTCCGCCTCGGCCGGGATCGTGCGGTGGTCGGTCTCCCAGCCCAGGCGCGGGAGGTGCTGCTCCACGCGGATCGCCTCGTAGGCCCAGAGACCAGCCAGGGGCACACCCAGTTTCTCGATCACCGCGGTCTTGGTCTCCCGCGGAACCAGCAGGTCGACGCCGAGGAGCACTCGACGAGCCAGGCCACCGGCGAATTCCCGTACGTCGTAATGGCTCGTCGCCTCGGCCGGGACGTCACCGGCGGCGAACTTCGGGCCCGGCACCGGGGCGACGCGGGCCTCGGCCAGGCCGGGGATCACCTCGACCGCACCGGGGCCGACCAGCGAGAGGACGGCCAGCTCGGACGTCGCCTCGCGTGGCTCGACCCGGGTGAAGAAACGCATCATCTCGAGGTATTTGAGCAGGCCGGCGCCGGCCCCGGGCTCGGTGTCGAGCCAGGCGGTGGTGCCGTCCTCGGTGACCAGGGCATGCTGCTCGACATGCCCGTTCGGGGAGAGGACCAGCAGCTCGGTGCCCTGGCCCTGGGACAGGTCGGACAGGTGCTGGGTCGTCAAAGTGTGCAGCCAGCTCGCCCGCTCGTCGCCCGGCACGGCGATCACGTCACGGTTCGAGCGGTCGACGAGGCCGACAGCGGTGGCCAGCGTGCGTTGCTCGCGCATCGGGTCGCCGTAGTGCGCGGGCACCCCGGCGTCGGCCGACGAGGGATCGAGGTCCTCGATCATCACGACGGTCATCTCACAGCTCCTTGCAGTCTCCGCAGACGCCGAAGAGCGACACGTGCCCCACGTCGACCCGGAAATCTCGTTCACGCAGAAGCCGGTCGGTCACCGGCCGCATCACACTCGGGTCTACCTCAAGGATCGACCCACATCCACGGCACACGAGATGAACGTGCTGATCCTCACCCGTCGCGTGGTAGGTCGGCGACCCGTGCGACAGGTGGGTGTGGTTGACCAGCCCGAGCTCCTCGAGCAGCTCGAGCGTGCGGTAGACCGTGGTGATGTTGACCCCGGCGGCCCGCTCACGCACATGGTTGTGCACCTGCTCGGGCGTGGCGTGCCCGAGCTCGTGCACCGCTTCGAGGACGAGCTGACGCTGCGGGGTGAGCCGCAGACCCCGCTCGCGGAGCATGGCAGCTAGCGAAGTGGCGGACACGACATCAAGGTTACGCCGCGCCGCAACCGGACCTCAGCCGCCGACCCGGATGAGACGCGCCGACATGTGCGGCATCAGGCCGCTGTCGTCGATCGCGATCTCGTGCGCGTAGAGCAGGGCGCCGTCGACGACGCCGAACAGCCTTTTCGAGCCGGTGACGTGCTCGCCGGTCGGCGTGTGGGCGATCGCGTCGGCCTCGATCTCCAGCCGGGTGGTGCCGATGGTCTTGCCCAGGTAGAGCTCGGCGACGCCGTCCGGGTTGATCATCAGGGCTTCCATCTCGTCGGTCGCGCGGCCGTCGACGAGCACCGGACGCCAGAACCCCGACTCGACGGCCCACTCACCGGCCGGCTTCGACTCGCTGTCGAGCAGCCACGAGCGCGACTCGAAGCGCAGGAACGGCCGGCCGTCGTGGCTGATCCGCACCTCTTGCGCGAAGTCGTAGTCGGCCTCGGCCGGAAACCCGCCCTGACCACGGCCGCGCCACAGGCCGATGAACGGCAGCAGGCCCAGCAGCTCGGGGGGCAGGTCGGGGCCGGACCGCAGGTCATGCGTGTCCTCGTAGGGATACGCGTCGACGGGCGGCGCGTTCAGCCAAGGGGGTGGACCCAGTGGGTTGTCCTGCTCGCTCACCAACGCCCCCTCGAAACTCGCATTGCCAGATAACCGAAGCCGCCCGCCAGCCCACCCAGACCGGCGACCAGCAGACTCACGAACCCGATTTCCGTAACCATGACCGAACCATCTTATGCTGGCGGCCATGGCACGCTTGCTGGTCGTCAAGGCTACCGCCGGGGCCGACGCGCCCGAACGCTGCGCCCAGGCGTTCACGGTCGCGAGCACAGCGGTCTCGTCCGGGGTGGACGTGTCGTTCTGGCTCACCGGTGAGTCGACGTGGTTCGCGCTGCCGGGCCGGGCCGCCGAGTTCGAGCTGCCGCACGCCGCGCCCCTG
>DASRYP010000924.1:0-4432 GCA_035687165.1 Actinoplanes sp.
GCGCTCGGCATCACCACGCTGACCGGCTTCGTCGATCTGCAGTCGACCACCCCGATCCTCGCGATCATGCTGGGCCTGGCCGTCGGCATCGACTACGCGCTCTTCATCGTCACCCGGTTCCGCCAGGAGCTACGACGCGGCCTGCTCGTGCCCGAAGCGGTCGCGCTGGCGGTCGGCACGGCCGGCTCGGCCGTGGTCACCGCCGGGCTCACCGTGGTGATCGCCCTGGCCGGCCTTTCGGTCGCCGGCATCCCGTTCCTCACCGAGATGGGCCTGGCCGCCGCGGCCACCGTCGTCGTCGCCGTGCTGGTCGCGGTCACCCTGGTCCCGGCCTTCCTCGGCGCGATCGGCAAGCGCGCGCTGCCCGAAAAGGTCCGCGCCGATCCGGCGGCGGCCCCCGTCCGTGACCGCGGCTTCTATCGCGGCTGGGCGAACATGGTCACCCACCAGCGGGTGCTCAGCCTGATCGTCGCGGTCGCCGCGCTGGCCGTGATCGCGATCCCGTTCTTCTCGATGCAGACCACACTCAACCAGAAGCCGGCCGAGGGAAGCAGCGCGGCCAAGGCCGACACGATCATCTCCGAGCGCTTCGGGCCGGGCTTCGCCGGTCCGCTGGTGGTCCTGGTCGACGGCGCCGGCTCCCCGGCCTACGCGGCGACCGTGCGCGCGCGGGTCGCCGCGCTGCCCGACGTCGCCTTCGTCGCCCAGCCCCAGCTCAACCCGGCGCGGAACGCCGTGCTCATCACGATCATCCCGTCCTCCGAGCCGGACAGCACCGCCACCGTCGACCTGGTGCACGCCATCCGTGACGACGTGGCCGACGGTCCGCAGGCGCGGGTCTACGTCACCGGCACCACCGCTGTCAGCATCGACGTGTCGCAGAAGCTCGACGAGGCGCTGCCGATCTATCTGATCCTCGTCGTCGGGCTCGCGTTCGTCCTGCTGGTGCTGGTCTTCCGGTCGCTGCTGGTCCCGGTGGTCGGCGTGGTCGGCTTCCTGCTCACGATCGGTTCGGCGCTCGGCGCGACCACGGCGGTCTTCCAGTGGGGCTGGCTCTCCGGGCTGGTCAACGCCCAGACCACGGGTCCGCTGCTCAGCTTGGCGCCGATCATCATCGTCGGCATCCTGTTCGGCCTGGCGATGGACTACCAGGTCTTCCTGGTCTCGCGGATGCACGAGGCGCACGCGCACGGCACCAGTCCGCGCGAGGCCGTGGTCACCGGCTTCAAGCAGGCGGCGCCCGTGGTCGTGGCGGCGGCGACGATCATGTTCGCGGTCTTCGCCGGCTTCGTGCCCGAGGGGAACGACACGATCAAGCCGATCGCGTTCGCCCTGGCCATCGGCATCCTCTTCGACGCCATCGTGGTCCGCATGATCGCCGTGCCGGCCGCGATCGCCCTGCTGGGCCGCGCGGCGTGGTGGCTGCCGCGTTGGCTCTCCTGGCTGCCGACCGTCGACGTCGAGGGCGCGGCTCTCGAACGGGCCCCGGAACGGATCGCTAACTCCGAACAACCCGCGCACGCGGCATAAAAGGCACAAAACTGCCGAACAACCTACCATGCATGCCCTGTACGACCGTTATGCCGTAAATATCCGGACCACGTAGCCGAATCACCAGCGTAACGGGCGTCCGACTTGCTGGAATTGGGGTATGTGGCCGGATCATGAAGCGGAAGCGAGTGGGCTCCCTGGCACCGAGGTCAGGTCGGCTCTGGAGACTTGGCGCTCCGGCCTGGTCGACCTGACCGGTACCAACCCCCTGCTCAACTTCGCCCGAGTCCCCTCGGGAGCCGTCGAGATCACCGGCCCGTCGCCGAAGATGATCATCAAGGTGCTGCAGGAGGGCGGCGGCTACGGCTTCCACGACGACGGGGAAGCGGTGCACGTGCTGCGGACCGACCTCCTCGAGGAGCAACTCGGCGCCCTGCTGCACCACTTCTGGCGGCGCTCGCGCCTGGAACTGCTCGACCGGGGAGTCGCGCCGCTCTACCTCGGCCTGGGCATGCTGCACTGGTCGGACGACGACGGATCCCCGTACGAGAGCCCGATCCTGCTCGTCCCGGTCGAGATCGACCCGGCCGGGCCGAGGCTGGTCGCCCGGCCCGACGACCCGATCGTCAACCCGGCGCTGGTCGTCCGGATGGCCGAGCTCGACATCGAGATCCCCGAGGTCAACTCGCTGGCCGAGCTCGACGTGACCGTGCTCTGGGCCAAGGTCGACGTGGCCATCGGCGAGCGGCGCGGCTGGTACGCCGACGAGACGGTGACCCTCTCCTGCCTCAGCGTGCACCGCGAGGCGATGTACTACGACCTGTACGAGAACGAGCCGCACATCGTCGAGCACCCCGTCGTCCGGGCCCTGGCCACCCGCGACGCCGACCGCGTGTTCGCCTTCGAACCCACCCCGGTCGAGCGGATCGACGTCGTCGCGCCGCCCGAGGAGGTGCCGTTGCTGCTCGACGCCGACGCCAGTCAGCGGGTCGCGATCGCCGCCGCCTTGGCCGGGCGCAGCTTCGTGCTCGACGGCCCGCCCGGCACCGGCAAGTCGCAGACGATCGCGAACATGGTCGGTGGCCTGCTGCACGCGGGCAAACGGGTGCTGGTCGTCTCGGAGAAGGCCGCCGCGCTCGACACCGTGCAGCACCGGCTCACCGAGGCGGGGCTCGGCAACTACCTGCTCGCCCTGCACAGTGACCTGGTCGGCCGGCGTGAGGTGGCGACCGCGCTGGCGACGGCGCTCGACACCGAGCCGGCGCCGCTGGCGACGATGGACCCGATCGACCGGCGCGCGGTCCGGGAGCGGCGCGAGCGCCTCAACGCGTACGCCGAAGCGCTCAATCGGGTTCGTCAGCCGCTGGGCCGGAGCCTGTTCGAGGTGCTGGGCCTCTGCGCCCGGCTGCTCGAGGTGCCTGCCGCGCCGGTCGCGGCCATCGACCCGAACGACCTCACCGGCGAGGCGCTCGACCGCCTGCGCGACGCCGTGGCCCGGCTCGGTCGGGTGCGCAGCGAGACCTACCTGTGGCGGGAGGCGATCGACCGTGAGCCGCTCGACGCCCGCCTGCGCCAGGCGATGACCTCGCTCGGCAAGCTGGCCGAGACGGTGATCGCCAACTCCACCCTGGCCGACGCGTTCCACCTGCACGAGCCCTCCGGCGCCCCCCTGCTGGCCTCGCTCTCGGCGCACGCCGGCAAGCGGCCGCCCAAGGTGGAGGAGGACTGGCTGACGATCGACGGCATCCAGCCCGTCCAGAAGGCGGCCACCGACCTCACCCACCACCTCGCCGCCCTGCGCTACGGCGGCATCCCGTGGACCGACCTGCCCTCGGCCGACGAGCTCGCCGCGGTGCCGGACCTCGCCCACCTGGTGCCCGAGGCGGTCGACCTCAAGCCCCTGAACGCCGCCCAGGCCGACCACCTGGCCAACAAGTTCGCCGAGGAGGCCGACCGGATCGAGGGCCGCCAGGAGAGCCTCGACCGGGTCACCGCCCGCCTCGGGCTGCCCAACGTGGTCAGCTTCAGCGACTCGGCCCGGGTCATCACCGTCGCCGACCTGATCAACCGTGAGCACAAGCCCGAGACCGCCTGGTTCGAGACCGGCGGGATGCCGGCCGCGCACGCCGCCGTACGGGCCCTGCGCCTGGCCGTCGAGCACGTGCGCGAGACCGAGTCGCAGGCCCGGCGGCACTTCGACGAGAACGTGCTCGAGGAGCCGATCACCGAGATGGCCGACCGGCTCACCCGCCAGCGCGGCCCCCGCAAGCTGCTGCGCCCCTACCGGCGCGACAAGCGCGCGACCGCCGAGGCGGCGCTGCCCGACGTGAAGCCGGCCGAGGCGATCGCCAACGTCGAGGACGCCGCCGCGTGGAAGCAGGCGGTCGAGGACCTGACCGCCGCGGAGGCCGAGCACGCCGAGCTGCTGGGCCGCCACTGGAACGGCCTGGACACCGACTTCCACGCCATCCAGGAGGCGATGCACACCGCCGACGAGGTGATCCGCGAGGTGCCGGCCGAGGCGTTGCCCGCCGTCACCGTGCACGTCTGCGCGCCCCGGCCCAACGGCGCACTGCTGCGTATCGTCGGCGAGGCCCGCGACGAATTCACCCGCTTCCGCACCACCCTGCGGGCCGCGCCGGCCCGGGCGCCGCGGCCCGAGCTGGGCGAGGGCGCGATCGCCGACGCCGTCACCTGGCTGCGCGCCCACGTCGCCCCGCTGCAGGCCGCGGCCGAGATGATCCGCGCCTACAGCGCGCCGACCGGGCGGGACCTCACCCTGGCCGAGACGATGGAGATCGCCGAGCAGCGGCGGGCGGCGACCGACGCCGAGGAGGCGATCTGGGCCGAGGCCGCCGCGCACGCTGCCGTGCTGGGCTCGGTCTACCGGGGGGCCAAGACCGACGACGCGACGATGAACGAGGTCGTCGCGTGGACGGTG
>DASRYP010000925.1:0-7636 GCA_035687165.1 Actinoplanes sp.
CGTTGGCACCCGATCGGCGACCCGGAGGTCGGCACCGCGCTCGATCCGGGCGGCTACGACTACCCAGGTCAGGTGTTGTTCAACGCCCACGCCGGACGATTGTGGGCGCGGTTCACCATCGACGTCCGCCGCCACCTCGCCGCTACTGCGGGCCTGACCCGAACCGCGGCATCCGGGCAGGTGCGGGTGGTCTTCGCGAAGGTCGCTGAGTTCCAGACCCGGGGCGTGGTGCACCTGCACGCCATCGTCCGCCTCGACGGCCCGGCCGGGCCGGGCTCGGCACCACCCGGGTGGGCCACGCGGCGACGGCTGACGACCGCAATCCGTGCCGCTGCCACCGGAGTAGGGATCACGGTGTCCGGTTCCCGAATCACCTCGGCGCGGGTGCTGCGCTGGGGACGTCAACTCGACATTCGGCGTATCGGCGGCAGCGGGATGTCCGGTGCGGCGGTGGCCGGGTATGTCGCCAAGTACGCGACCAAGTCCACCGAAGCGGCCGGGATCGACATCCCGCCACTGTTCTGCCGCACCTGCACCGGACGCGGCGTACTGCACACGGGCGGGCGGCTCTGCCGTTCGTGCAACGGAACCGGTCGGCGGCCCGGCATCTTGCTCGATCATTTGACCGTGCACGTTCGCACGCTGGTCGACACGTGCTGGCGGATCGGCGGGCACCCGGAGTATGCCGGGCTGCGGCGGTGGGCGCACCAACTCGGCTTCCACGGCCACTTCGCGTCGAAGTCACGCGGCTACTCCACCACCTTCGCCGCGCTCCGCGCCGAACGCCGCACCTGGAGCACCCTCGGCCAGGTCGAACGACTCGGCCTGCCCGCCGGTACGCCGCTGCTGGTTATGGCCGACTGGCGCTACACCGGCCACCCCGAACCCGGACATCCGAGGTGGTCGGCATGAGCGTCGATCTGTTGACCGTCGATGACGTGATGGCCCGGCTCCAGGTCGGCCGGCACACCGTCTACCACCTGATTCGCACCCGCCGGCTGCACTCCGTGCGCATCGGCCGCTGCCGGCGCATCCCCGCCATCGCGCTCACCGCATACCTCGATACGCTGACCAAGGAGGCTGGCGATGGCCGGTAGAAGAAAGGCCAACGGCGAAGGCACCATCTTCCAACGCGCCGACGGCCGCTGGTGCGGCTCCGGCTACGTCCTGGCCGCCGACGGCACCCGCAAACGCATCTACGTCTACGGCACCACCCGCCGCGAAGCAGCCGACAAACTCGCGGAGAAACTCGCCGACTCCAACCGGGGCCTGGTCGTGGCCGCCGATCCGAACCTGACCGTCGGCGATTACCTGACCGCCTGGCTCACCGGCGTCGCCCGACACCGCCTGCGGGCTACCACGTACGACACGTACGAGTCGCTGGTGCGCCGGTTCCTCATCCCGGGCCTCGGCGGTCGCAAGCTCGCCACCCTCACCGTCCGCGACGTCCGCGCGTTCCTCGACCGGATCGCGACCGTGTGCCAGTGCTGCACCTGGGGCTGGGACACGAAACGGGACCCGAACCACCGGCGGGCGGATCGGCGTCCCCGGTGCTGTGCAGTCGGCGCGTGCTGCTCAACCCGCATCCGACCGGCCACCGTTCGCTACGTCCGGGCCGTGTTGTCGGTTGCTCTCGCCGACGGCGTCCGTGAGGACATCCTCGGCCGCAACGTCGCCTCCGCAGTGCGGCTACCGACTCCACGCACTGACTTCCAACCCTTCACCGCCGGAGAAGCACGCCGCTACCTGCTCGCCGCCGCCTACCACCGCCACGGACCGCTGTTCGAACTCGCCCTGCGCACCGGGCTACGGCGCGGCGAACTGCTCGGGCTGCGCTGGGACGACATCGACCTCGACGCCGGGCACCTGCACGTCCGCCGCACCCTGGCCCGGACTCGAGGAGGCCCCACCTTCCAACCCGTCAAAACCCACCGCTCCGCCCGGCGCATCGCGCTCCCGCACAGTTGCGTCGTCGCCCTTCAGCGCTACCACACCCGGCAGAACCTCGACCGCCGCGAAGCCGGCGACCGCTGGACCGAAACCGGGCTCGTGTTCGCCAACCGCACCGGCGGACCCCTCGAACCCGCCGCCCTGCAACGCCACCACGCCGACATCTGCGACCTCGCCGATGTCCGCTACATCCGGTTTCACGACCTGAGGCACACCTGCGCCACGCTGCTACTGGAACAGGGCGTGGACCTGGTCACCATCAAGGATTTGCTCGGTCACGCGCAGATCCACACCACCGCCGACGTGTACTCCAAAGCTCGGGTATTGCATCAGGTGGGCGCGAAGTTGCTGGTTGCCTGATCAAGTCGGCTGCCTGAGCAACCATAGCGGACCGGCGGAAGATGCCCATGACCTGCTGATTTGACGACCCATTTCCTTCTGATGCAAGATTCGCGCGCTGTTCGGGTGCGTCAGGAGGCGGGGTGCGGCAGATCGATCAGGCCGGTGCGGCTCGGCTGGAGCTGGTGTCCGGCGTCGTGCAGTTGTATCCGCAGGACGCGATGGTCGAGGCGATGCTGCGCGGGTGGCGGGCGCAGCAGGTGGCCCGCGGGCTGCGGGAGGACACGATCGTCTACGGTGAACGGCTGGTTCGCCGGTTCCTCGAGTTCACTAACGAGTACCCCTGGAACTGGTCGGCGTCTCACGTCGATGAGTGGTCGATGTGGCTGACGAGCGAGAAACAGCTGGCGGCGTCGACAGTGTGCGGCTATCAGGGCAGCCTGCGTTTGTTCACCGAGTTCCTCATCGACGGCCGTTACGGCTGGGCGGCCGAGTGCGAGAAATCGTTCGGCACCCACCCGGTGCCGATCTGCCACGAGTGGAACACCATCGCTCACCTCAACAGCTACGAGGGCCGCCCGGAAGCCAGGCCGTTCTCTCGCGACGAGCTGCAGCGATTCTTCGACTACGCCGACGACCAGGTCGAGCGGGCGCAACGCGCCAAACGCAAGGGGGCGCTGGCCGCCTACCGCGATGCCACCCTGTTCAAGGTGATCTACGGGTGGGGGCTGCGGCGCACCGAGGCAGCGAAACTGGACCTGGTCGACTTCGGCCGCAATCCGAAGGCGCCGCAACTCGGCCGGTTCGGCATGCTCAACGTCCGCTACGGCAAGGCGAAGAAGGGCCAGCCTCCCCGGCGTCGCAACGTGTTGTCGGTGATGGATTGGGCGGTCGAGGCCGTCGCCGACTACGTCGACAACGTACGCCCGAAGTTCGGGTTCGACGACCATCCGGCGTTGTGGGTCACCGAACGCGGCGGCCGGATCAAACCGGTGGAGATCAACGCCCGGTTCGTCGCCTACCGCGACGCGCTGAAGCTGCCGAAAGCGTTGGTCCCGCACTCGATTCGGCACAGCTACGTCACCCATCTCACCGAGGACGGGGTGGATCGCCGGTTCATCCAGTCCCAGGTCGGCCACGAGTGCGACAGTTCCACGGCGATCTACACCCACGTCAGCGACGACTACATGAACACCGCTCTGATGAAAGCGCTCGCGCCCGCGCTGACACCGCCCACGAACAGGCAGGGATCGACATGACATCCAAGCTGGACTATCGCTGGAATCTTCGAACGGTGATGGCCCAGCGCGGCATGTTCCAAACCACCGACCTCATCGACCCGTTGGCGCGACGCGGCATCGAACTGTCGTCCAGCCAGGTCTACCGGCTGGTCGTCGAACGCCCGGAGCGATTGAGCCTGAAAGTGCTCATGGCGCTGCTCGACATCCTCGACTGCACCATGGACGACCTGATCGAACCGATCGCCGCGGCCTCGGCGGCACGGCGGAAGAAGGCCGCCGGCGCCTCGGACAGCGTCGGGGACCTACGACCGAAACGAGCACGGATCCGCGGCGTCGAATGACCACGACCGAACACGACCAGGCGATCAGCGACCCGGTCGGCCTGATCACCGACCTCGTCGCCGCCGCGGACCCGGGCCTGGCACCGGACCGGATCCAGTCGGCCGTCGCCGCGGTCGCCGCAGGGCGAGCGAAGTCGCGGCGGCTCGCCGCCGCCCTGGCCACGCGGCCCGCAGTCCTGCTCGACGGCCGCTCTCCGGCACCCCGCGTGGTCGGCGAGTTGCTGGTGGCAGTGCGCGTGGCCGGGGCGACGGCGATTTCAGCGCCGTGCTGCGCCGGATGCGGCAAACAACTGCAGGCCTTCACCCGCAAAGGCCAGGACTGGTACTGCGGCTCCTGCGAGCACCGCCCCCGGCCTGGCTCGACTGCCCCGCCTGCAGCGACCCCGATCATCCGAAGCCCGGACGATGTGAACGGTGCCGGATCAACCGGCGCCTGGACGAGATCATGGGCCCGGCCGGAGCCGACCTACCAGCCGGCCTGCTGGCCCTGCGCCACGACATCGCCACCGCCGAACACTCCATCACCGCCAACCGATGGCTGACCAAGCAACCCACCGCCTCAGTCCTGGCGGACCTCGCCGCCGGACGCATGCCGCTGACGCACGAAGCCTTCGACCAACTACCGAAACGCCCAGCGCTCGAGCACCTGCGCCTCACCCTGGTCGCCGTCGGCGCCCTACCCGAACGCGACGAGGAACTCGTCCGCCTCGAACAGGCACTCACCGACTTCCTCACCCAGCAACAAGATCTGAACCGCCGCAGAATCCTGCACCGCTACCTGATCTGGAACCTGCTCCGCCGGCTACGCAGCCGCAACAACGGCCGTCGCACGACCCGCCAACAAGTCCTGCGCATCCGGCTGCACCGGCGCGCCGCGGCGGCCTTCCTCGACTGGCTCGACGCCCACCACCTCACCCTGGACGTCGGCAACGGAGGTATTCGGACAGTTCCAATATCCGACGGTGCCATTTCACGTCCGGCTCCGCATACAACGCGCCGCCATCGAATCCATGGACGACGCCCTCGACGACGACTCAGATCCCGACCCCGACGACAGCGACGATCCTACCCAGAGCTGACACTTGCGGCCTCCGCCCGGCACTCACCGGCTGGGCGGAGATCAGCCTTCGTCGGTGTCGTCGATTGGCATCTCACCACGCCAGGTGAGGAACCGGCGATAGAGCAGCCCGGCCGGCGTCGTTGCGAGATCGACGCACGCCTGTACGAGACACGCCGACAGGAACAACGACAGCGAAACCCGGGCCTCGGCGTATTCCGCTAACAGTTGCCGCTGCCGGCTCGGGCACGGCCACGCCCGACCACACGCCGCGCATATCCACACCGCACGGACGGGACATGCATCGACACGGCGGCGGTCTCCCTCGGCATACGGGGGTATATGGTGGGGAAGACCGGCATGTACCGAAGCTGTCAAGAACCCGGATCGAGGACGGGATCTTGACCACCGCGACCGGTCTTCCCCGGATCGGCACCAACAGGTCCGGTTTCGAGCGCGTTCCGGCTGGGCCTGACACCAAGCATCGGCGTCCAAGGGATGAACATGGAAGACAACGGCCGTCTGCCACCGTCTCCACCCAGCGCAGACCTCGGCAACCAGCTCCGCGCCGCCCGGAAAGCCGCCGGGCACAGCCTCGCGACCATGGCCGCGCTGACCCACTTCAGCAAGCCCTACCTCGGCCACGTCGAAACCGGCCACCGCCAGCCCACCTCCGAGGTCGTCGACCGTTACGAACAGGTCCTCGGCGTCCCCATCGGCGTCCCGCACGACCCGGTCCGCACCGCCCACGAATGGCTCTGCAACAGCCAGCCACTCGCCGGTCGCCCACCGAGGAGCGGCCGCCGCCTCGGCGCGGCCCAGCTGCGCCGCCTCGAAGGCCGGGTGATCGAGCTACGCCACCGTGACGACGTCGTCGGCAGCCGCGAACTACTCCCCGTCGTCCGCGCCGAACTCGACGCTGTCTGCCGCCTGGCCGACGAAGCGGTCTACACCGACCAGCACGGCATCCGCCTGCACACCTTGATCGCCGAACTTGCCCAATTGGTCGGCTGGATCGCCTCCGACGCCGGCCACTACCGGCACGCCGAACAGGCATACCTCACCGGCGCCGCCGCAGCCGACACCGCCGGAAACCGGGTCCTGGGCGGGCAACTGCTGTCCAGTCTCGCCTACCAGATCACCAACATCGGCAACCGCGAAGACGGCCTCCTCATCGCCAAAACCGCCGTCGCCGGTGCCACCGACGCGACCCCGGTCGCACAGGCGCTGCTGCTGGAACGCCTCGCCTGGGCCGCCGCCCGCTGCCACGACCCCGACACCTGCCACCGCGCCCTCGACGCCGTCGACGACGCTTACGACCAGCGCAGCCCCGGAATCGCCGAACCCGAATGGGTGTACTGGCTCAACCGCGCCGAGATCGACGTCATGGCCGCCCGCTGCCACATCCAACTCGGCCAACCCGCTGCCGCCGAACCCCTACTCACCCGCGCCCTGGCCGACTACAACCCCGACCACATACGCGAGGTCGGCCTCTACCAAACCTGGCTCGCCGAAGGCTACGCCCGCACCGGCAACCACGACGCCGCCCGCCACACCCTCGACCACATCGACACCAGCGCCGTCGACGCCGGTTCCGTTCGACTCCAACGCCGCATCGACGCCGTCACCCGCCTGACCACAGCCAGCACCTGACCTCCGAGCTCCGGGCCGGGCTCCAGCGTGCGCACACGTACGCCCACGTTGCTGTCACGACTGCTGTCAACGTCGACTCCCATCGATGACAGACCCGTGTCGGCCCTGACCGCCTCCCAGCTCAGAGGCATGATCCATATGAGGTCGCCACAGCGACCGTCGTAGCTGGTCCACACCTACTATGTGCTCGCCGGCACAACGCCGGTCCTCGTCCACAACTGCGGAGGCGATACCCCTGCGCCGTCGATGGCGGACAAACCGCTAGGGCCAGCACGGCCGGACGCCAATCCACTTCAGGGCACTCGGTACACCGAGAAGGTTCAGGAGCAGATTAAGAGCGGTGATGATCATGGATTCCCTGCGCAAATTGACACCTTGCCAACGATGCGGGATACGTCGATGGTCAGTGGAGGCGACGGGATTCCACGCCTACACGTCAAGCTTCCTGGCTTCGTGAATGGTTCCAAGGGAACCTTCCATTGGATTATTGAGCGCGATGGTGCGATCAACCATCGATTCTTTGACCGAAGGATGAAGTGACTATGGCGAGCGAAGCTCAGTCCGACATGCTCGGGTTGCTGCCGCCTGGCCTGGCTGAAATCGCTGTTGATCTCAGCTTGATCGCTGGATCAAGGGAGTACAGCTTTCCCCTTGCTGTGGCTCCTGCGGTGCTCGAAACCCTCTTGAGGAACGGCGTGACCGTGTTGGGCGGAGACATCTGGGATTTCGAAAACGACGAGTACTACCCGTCGGGTGAGAGTTGGTACATCGACTCCTTGGAAGGAGAGTCGGCAATGGCTCGCGAAGCGCGAGTCAGAACGACCGCAAGTGAATTCCTTGCTCGCTATGCGACTGCGGCCAACAAGCGAGTTACCTTCGTCGTGAAGTCCAAATCGGCGACCTCCTAATGCTACGAATGGCGCGTGATCGGCGAGCCGTGTGTACGTATTTAGCTCGGGATCGTGGGTTGTACGGGCTCGTGGTGTGTGTTTGACCTGCGGCTGAGTTCGTCCGGGGGTCGGGGTTGTGGCCCTTGATCAACGTGGTGTGGTTGG
>DASRYP010000926.1:0-3157 GCA_035687165.1 Actinoplanes sp.
GCGGCGGCCGCCTCGGGGGTGCGCTCGGCGGCGGGCAGGTCGAACAGGCTCTCCAGGACGGCGTGGACCAGCGTGCCGCGTACCTGGTCGGCGGTGGGCTGCTCGGGGAGGCGGTCGATCGTGTGGAAGCGGAACAGCAGGGGGCAGGTCTTGAAGTCGGCCGCGCGGGACGGTGACAGCGACGGCCCCGGGTGAGGGGCCTGCGCGTCAGCGGGGGAGACCGTCGGTGCTGTCATGGGGAGAAGGCTAGGGCAGGGGTACGACATTTGGCGCTTCGGGACTTCCCAGGCGGACTCCGTAGCATCAACGGCGTGAATGACAGCGCGGCGGGCGGCAACGAGGCACGGCAGCGGCGGCGGCCGGGTCGTGCCGCCCGGCCGGTGGGCCAGGTGCTGGGCATTCCGATCTTCGTGAACGGGTCGATGCTGCTGCTCGCCGCACTGGTCACGCTCGTCTACGGCAACTACGTGCGGGGGCAGCTCGACCTGCCGGGCCCGGTGGCGTACCTGGTCGGTTTCGGTTTCGTGGTCTGCCTGCTCGGCTCGGTGCTGCTGCACGAGTTGGGCCACGCGCTGACCGCCCGCCGCTTCCAGATCGGCGTGCGGGGGATCACGCTGGAGCTGCTCGGCGGCTGGACCGAGATGGACCGGGACGCCCCCACCCCGCGCGTCGACGCCCTGGTCAGCCTGGCCGGCCCGGCGGTCAGCCTGGTGCTCGGCGGGGTCGCCACGGCGGCGTTCATCGTGTTGCCCGACCGCACGACGGCCGGGCAGATCGCGTTCCAGCTGGCCGCCAGCAACATCCTGGTCGCCCTCTTCAACGTGCTGCCGGGGCTGCCGCTCGACGGTGGCCGGGCGCTGCGCGCGGGGTTGTGGGCCCTGTTCAAGGACCGGAATCGGGCCACCGAGGCGGCGGGCTGGGCAGGTCGCGTCATCGCCTTCGGCACCGGCCTGACGGCGTTCTGGTTCTACCGGCTCGGCTCGCTCACCCTGGTCGGGCTGCTCTTCGTCCTGCTGGTCGTCTTCACCCTGTGGCAGGGCGCCGGCCAGTCGATCCGGCTGGCCCGGATGACCCGCCGTTTCCCCCTGGTCGACCTCGCCGCGCTGGCCCGTCCGCTGCTCACCGTGCCCGCCGGCACGCCGCTCGGCGAGGCGCAGCGACGCCGCTCGGAGGACCCGCGGCCGGGCGTGGTGCTGGCCGTGTCGGACTCGGCCGGTAATCTCACCGCACTGGTCGACCCGGTCGCCGCCGAGCGCGTTCCGGTCGACCGGCGCCCTTGGGTGGCGGTCGACAGCGTGTCGCGTTCGCGTGACGCGGTGCCCGCGCTGCCCCTCGGGCTCAGCGGCGAACAGGTGGTTCGCGCGCTGCAGGCCCACCCGGCCGCGCAATACGTCGTCACCTCGGGCGAGGATGTGGTGGGAGTGCTGCGCGTCGGTGACGTCGCCCAGGTGCTCGAACCGCGCCGTCCCGGCCCGCGAACTGAAGCGAAGCAGAAAGAGAAGTAGTGACCATTACGCCTGCCCCTGTCGTCGACGAATCGCAGCCCGCGCACCGCGGGCCGTTCCGGGCGGGTGACCGCGTCCAGCTCACCGATCCCAAGAATCGGATGCACACGATCCTGCTCGAACCGGGTAAGTCGTTCCATACCCATCGTGGCGCCCTCGATCACGACGACCTCATCGGCCTGGCCGAGGGCAGTGTCGTCACTTCCTCCGGCGGCACGGCCTATCTGGCTCTGCGACCCCTGCTCAGCGACTACGTGCTCTCCATGCCGCGCGGCGCCCAGGTCATCTACCCGAAGGACGCGGCCCAGATCGTCGCGATGGGTGACGTCTTCCCGGGCGCCAAGGTGCTCGAGGCGGGCGTCGGCTCGGGCGCTCTGACCTGTTCGCTGCTGCGTGCGGTCGGCACGAGCGGCGAGCTGCATTCGTTCGAGCTGCGCGACGACTTCGCCGCGATCGCCCGCAAGAATGTGGAGTCGTTCTTCGGCGGCCCCCACCCGGCGTGGCACTTGCACTCCGGTGACGTGGCGAGCAACCCCGAGACCGGTTTCGATCGGATCGTCCTCGACCTGCTGACCCCGTGGGAGGCGCTCGACATGGTCGAGCGCGCGTTGGTCCCCGGCGGCGTCTTCATCGGTTACGTCGCGACCACGCCGCAGCTGTCCGAGCTGGTCGAGGCGCTGCGCGAGCGGGGCGGCTGGACCGAGCCGCGGGCCTGGGAGTCCCTGGTGCGTGACTGGCACGCCGAGGGCCTGGCCGTCCGGCCCGACCACCGCATGATCGCGCACACCGCGTTCCTGGTCTCGGCCCGCAAGCTCGCGCCCGGCGTCACCGCTCCGCCGCGGCGCCGCAAGCCGAGCAAGGGCGCCGAGGCGTACGCGCTCAAGCGCGCCGCGCAGGCCGCGCTGGCCGCCGCCGCGGAAGCCGTCGAGGAGCCCGAATCGACCGCTCACCGAACGAATGACGCCTCCTAGCTCGGAGATGTGACGCGGCGCGCGGGGTTCGGGTAGCTTCCTTTTCGGCAGTGGCACGGCTCGGGGAGGACAGGGTGGGCGCGATGAGTTCTCCGCCGTTCGGCGGCAGCAGCAGCGAGATGCCGGCGGTCTTCCCGGACTGGTCGCCCTACCAGGATCTCGACTCCGCCGCCCGCGCCTACCTGCGCGACCCCGAGGTGGCCTTGGACGCGCTGTTCGGCGTGCTCCGGGGTGCCTCGGTGCTCTGCTTCACGCTCGAGCGCTTCGTCAACGAGGTCAACGGCGTCTGGCAGGAGGTCGTCATCTGCGACGGCAGCCGGCTGGTGCTCTGGCACGGCGAGGACGTGGCGCCCGGCGACGGCCCGGTCGGCTCGATGACCTCGTCGCTGCGGGTGGTGCCGCTCTCGACGGTCACCGAGGTCGGCTGCCGCCGGCGGCTCACCCGGACGCCGACCGGGCAGGCGCGGGTCGACAGCATCGACGTCTATCTGCTGCTGAGCTCGGTGGACGACGCGGTGCCGCCGCCCGGGCTGGCCGAGGACGAGGCGCGGGCCTCGCTGCGGCACGATGCGTTGCGCTTCGGCAAGACGCTGGATGACGGCGGGCCCGGCCAGATCGCGCGGCTGGAAGAGTTTTCCCGGGTGGTGGCGTCACTGGTGGGTCGCCCGACACTGTGACATT
>DASRYP010000927.1:0-3103 GCA_035687165.1 Actinoplanes sp.
CGCCGCGTCCGGCGACGGCGCTCCGCGGCTCGCATCGGCCGTCTGGCGGAGCGCCCAGGCAACGGGAATGCCTACGACCGTTCCACCACAGCAAAACAGGGTGGCAGGTAGAAGCACGAACGATACCCAGCGACGGCGGACGGACCACTGAATCTTCGCGCGATCCGACTCTCCCACCGCATGTAGCGCATCCTCTGCTCGGCAGAACGATCCAGCCATCGGCGTGCGTTCTCGATCATGCCAAAAACATAGTCAAGATGATCAATCCTTGATACCGGCTTGCCGGTAGCGCACAGTAGGCGATCGAGTAGAACATCGAGATCAGTCATTGCTTAGTGGTCGGGTTCTGAGATCAGGTTGCCGACATCCGGACTTGCCAGGTGGCGACAGGATGCGACAGTTTGGTCACTTCCAGTGGTCGGGGGTGGAAGGTGGCTAAGCCATCAGCGGGTACAGCGCGCTCCAATGGGTTCGTACTCGCGCTGCTGTGCACGACGGCGGTGATCGAGTTGGCGACTGTCGCGGTCGCCGCGGCCTGGGTGGACGAAGTCGCGGAGGCCTCGCCATTCGGTCGGCAGGGGACGACGCTGGTCGCCTCGGTGCTCGCCGTCCTCGTAATCGTGACTGCCGTGGTGGCTTGGAGCGGCGCAGCAGGGGCGTTTCGGGTCGTTGCGGGGATCCTCGCCGCAGCGAGTGCGGGGATTGCGGCAATGCTCGCGCTGTTCTTTCTCTTCGAGGGAAGCACGATCGTTTCGCGTTCCTGCTCGCGCATGCCGTGTTCTCGACCGTGCTGATCGCTCGAGCGGCTCTGAGAGCGCCGACCGGAACGCGGGGCTGAGCTATGCATCCTGACCTTTCTGCGGAACTACGTGACCTCCAGCGGCAGGCCGAACACCTCTCTCAGGTGGCCCGGGCGCTCGCCGCCGCCACCCCGGTTCGATCAGAAGGAGACGACTCGACGGGTTGTGCGCGAGTCATCGTCGACCCCGAGGGTTTGCCCCTGGAGATTCGCATCGTCAATCACTGGCAACGGCTCCATGACGCGGAGAGCCTTTCGGCCGCTGTACTGCCTCCATATTCGGAGTTCGGGGATTGTCCGTCGGCTGTGGACTGCGGAGATGCCAGCTCAGTGCGGGATCTGTTGGCGCGCGTGGGGTTTACGGGCCACCGAGCAATCGCATACGGTGACCTTAAGTGACCCTGTCGATACTTGAGGTGACGTATGGCGCCGAAGCCTTGGGGCTGGTGGACCCAGCACAAACTGCAGATCCTCGGCGATACCTCCAGGCGTTCGCGACTGCGTCGAACACATTGGAGGAACGGATCTACCTCGATTTGTTCGCGGGGTGGCCGGAAAACGTCAGTCGAGAGACCGATGAGCCGATCCTGGGAAGCGTGCACCGGGCGTTGCGCGCGAATCCGCCGTTCACCCGGGTTGGGTTGTTCGAGATGGGTAGCAAGGCGCGGGAGTTGGAGACGGAGGTGCGCCGGGCGTACCCGGACCGGCCGGGGATCTGCGTGTACGAGGGTGACTGCAACCGCACGGTGTCGCGAGCGTTAGGGGATTTGCGTTCGCGCGGAGTGGACTGGGCACCCGCGTTCGCGTTCATCGACCAGTTCGATTCCGAGTTGCACTGGTCGACGTTGCAGCAGCTCAGCCGGTTCCGCCGGGGCAAGACAAAAGCGGAGATGTGGATCCTGTTCGGGACCGGCTTCTATCCGCGGGGGTTGAACCTGCACGGGGAGGCGATGAACGCCAGATACGGCGACACCCTCACCCAGATGCTCGGCAGTGAGCAGTGGATCCCGATCGCCACAGCACGGCGGCGGAACCTGTTGGATCCGGCGCAGGCCCGCTCCGAATGGGTCAACCTGATGCGCTGGCGCCTGGAAAACGACCTCGGCTACGCGCACTCGTACGGCTTCACGATGAAGAACACCAACGGGCAAGACCTGTACGACATGATTTTCGTGACCGACCACCACGCCGGAGACAAGATCATGCGTCACTTGTACGGCAAAGGGCTGGCGCAGCACGAGGCGATGCGCCGCTGGGCGGCAACGCAACGCAGAGAACGCCGTCTCGAGGACAGCGGCGTGCAGGGCCTGTTCGATGTCTCACCGGACATGGTGCGTACCGATGCCGACGCGGCCTACCAGCCGGAACCGCCCCGCGAGCCCTACACCCTGCCGTAGTCCTCAGCCGTGTGCGGCCAACGCCAACCGGCCCGGTTCCCGTGCGGTCGGCATCTGGTCCCAGGTTCGCCCGTCCAGGATCCGGCCCCCCGTTTTTGGGGTCCGGCCGCCCCACTGCTTGAAGAAGAACGCCACCCTGGCGGCCTCGCACTCGTCGCGCAGTGAACGGATCCATCCCCCGTCCGGCGGCCGGGACCGAGGGCCGGACTCTCCGCCGGCGATCAGCCAATCCATCCCGGACAGGTCAAGCCCGCCGAGGTCGCCCAGCAACGGTTCAGCGGAGACGAACCGCACCGCGGCCGGGACTGACCGTAGGTCCTCAACCCGATTGGCCTGGCGGAGATCTTCCACACTGACACCCATCCATACATTCCGTGGCCACACCAGTTGCGGGGCGAGCCGCGCGAGCCGCCGGGACCGCTTGGTCAACACCTGATAGGTGTGGCGCGGCGTCGCGTCCATCACCGCGAACACCCGCTGAATGAACTCCACCGGTACACGGGCATGGAACAGGTCACTCATCGAATTGACGAAGACCACCCGCGGTTCCCGCCACCGCAGCGGCACTGTCAGATCCGCCTCGTGCAACGAGACACCGAAACCCGGGCCGGAGGTCCGCGGGTCACCATCGTTCTGATACTTCGCCGACCCCATCGCCTTGAGACGTTTGGCCAGCGTCAGGGCGTAACAGTTGTCGCAACCCGGTGAGATCTTGTCGCAGCCGGTCGTGGGATTCCAAGTGGCCTCGGTCCATTCGATAGCGCTTCGATCCGCCATGTCGAAACCTCCTCGATCGGTCAACTCATCATGTCGAACATATGTACTGTTTGATAGTCCCGTGAGCTATTTTCCCCAGCCCCCTCCGCCGGATGACTGACCACCCCGGACACGATGGCGGGACATCACC
>DASRYP010000928.1:0-12249 GCA_035687165.1 Actinoplanes sp.
CTCCGGCCTTGACCACCCCGGATCGGGCCCGCTCGCTCGCGTCCTCGGCACCGGCGAAGAGCCGCATCAGGTTCTCCTTGGCCTGGCGTGGGGTGGTCGCCGATTTCATCTGCTGCTGGGTGCGGGTGGTGAGGGAGCCGATCTCCGTTCGCCAGGGCTCGAGCGAGGTGCACACCGAGGCGGCCCAGGCACGGGGACTGTGCGAACCGGAACAGCCGGCCAGGGGTGCGACGAGTGCGAGAAGAGCGAGCAATGCGAGGGGACGGGCCGGGCGCATGGGAAGCAGCGTACGGGCAACGTCCGACAACCTCATCTATGGTGCGGGGCACCCGGCTCCCCGGGCGCCCCGCGTCCTGCCCGCACATGTGCGTCAGGCGGTGACCTTCGCGGTCGGGGTGGAGGTGCCGGCCGCACCCGACGGCGTGTCATCGCCCATCGAGATCGGCTTGCGCTTGCTCCACACGACCGCCCCCGCCACGATCGCCGCGGCGACGAGCGCGATGGTGATGCGCAGCGCGTTGTTCTGGTCGCTGCCGATGCTCCAGGCCACGACGGCCGGGGCGATCAGCAGCGAGACCAGGTTCATCACCTTGAGCAGGGGGTTGATTGCCGGGCCGGCGGTGTCCTTGAACGGGTCGCCGACGGTGTCGCCGATGACCGTGGCGGAGTGCGCCTCGGAGCCCTTGCCGCCGTAGTTGCCGTCCTCGACCAGCTTCTTGGCATTGTCCCACGCGCCACCGGAGTTGGAGAGGAACACCGCCATCAGCGTGCCGGTGCCGATCGCACCGGCCAGGTAGGACGCCAGCGCGCCGGCGCCCAGGCCGAAGCCGACCGCGATCGGCGCCAGGATCGCCAGCAGACCGGGGGTGACCAGCTCGCGCTGGGCATCCCGGGTGCAGATGTCGACGACCCGACCGTACTCGGGCCGCTGGGTGCGGTCCATGATGCCGGGGAACTCACGGAACTGGCGGCGGACCTCCATCACGACCGCGCCCGCCGAGCGGGACACCGCGTTGATGGCCAGGCCGGAGAAGAGGAACACCACGGCCGAGCCGATCAGCAGGCCGACCAGGTTGCGCGGGTTCGCGATGTTCAGCAGGCCGAGGATCTCGTTGCCCACCTGATCCGGGCTGATACCGGCGTCGGCGAGCGAAGTGGCCAGGCTGTTGGTGTACGACCCGAACAGCGCGGTCGCGGCGAGCACAGCGGTCGCGATCGCGATGCCCTTGGTGATCGCCTTGGTGGTGTTGCCGACCGCGTCGAGCTCGGTGAGAATCTGCGCGCCCTTCTCGCTGACGTCGCCGGACATCTCGGCGATGCCCTGCGCGTTGTCCGAGATCGGGCCGAAGGTGTCCATCGCGACGATGACGCCGACCGTGGTCAGCAGGCCGGTACCGGCCAGCGCGACCGCGAAGAGCGACAAGGTGAGCGACGAGCCGCCCAGCAGGAACGCGCCGTAGACACCGGCGCCGAGCAGCAGCGCCGAGTAGACCGCGGACTCGAGGCCGACACTGATCCCGGCCAGGACCACGGTGGCCGCGCCGGTCTGCGACGACTTGCCGATGTCCTGCACCGGGCGGCGGTTGGTCTCGGTGAAGTAACCGGTCAGCGCCTGGATGGCCGCGGCCAGCACGATGCCGATGACGACCGCGCCGACCGCGATCCAGCGTGGATCGCGCCCACTGGCCAGAACGTCCGCGGCGATGCCGTCGTCCTCGAACCCGGCGAAGCTGGACGGGAGGTAGAGGAAGCTGACCACGGTGACGGCGATCGCGGCGACGGCCGCGGAGATGTAGAAGGCCCGGTTGATGGCGGTGAGGCCGTTGCGGTCGGTCGGCCGCAGCCGGGTGATGAAGACGCCCAGGATGGCGATGACGACGCCGACCGTCGAGATGATCAGCGGGAAGATCAGACCATCCTGGCCGAACGCGACCTGGCCGAGGATCAGCGCCGCCACCAGGGTCACCGCGTACGACTCGAAGAGGTCGGCCGCCATGCCGGCACAGTCACCGACGTTGTCGCCCACGTTGTCGGCGATCGTCGCGGCGTTGCGCGGGTCGTCCTCGGGGATGCCCTGTTCCACCTTGCCGACCAGGTCGGCGCCGACGTCGGCGGCCTTGGTGAAGATGCCGCCGCCGACCCGCATGAACATGGCGAGCAGCGCGGCGCCGAAGCCGAACCCCTCGAGCACGGTCGGGGCGTCGCTCCGGAAGATCAGCACGACGAGCGCGCCGCCGAACAGGCCCAGGCCGACGGTGAGGAAGCCGACCACGCCACCGGTGCGGAAGGCGATGCCCATCGCGGTCTCGCGCCCGCCCGGTTCGCCGGCCGCCGCGGCTACCCGCAGGTTGGCCCGGGTGGCCAAAGCCATGCCCGCGCCGCCGATGAACGAGCTGAACACGGCACCGACGATGAAGAAGAGCGACCGGCCGATCTTGACCCAGACCTCGTTGTCGGTGTCGTGCACCGGCAGGAGGTAGAGCAGGACGACGGCGATCACCACAAAAATGGCGAGGGTCTTGAACTGGCGGAACAGGTAGGCCGACGCGCCTTCTTGGACGGCTCCGGCAATCTCCTGCATGTTCTTGGTGCCCCGGCCGGCCTTGAGAACCGACTGGACGAACATCGCCGCGAAGCCCAGCGCGATGAGCGCGAAGACCAGGGCAACGATGACAAACGTGACGTTCGAACCACTTAACGAGGTCCCGGACATCAATGTCCTCCTGTACACCGACCGCGCCCGGAAACCGGCGGACGAAACCACCCGGGCGCATCCCCGTCCAAGGGGAGACGACAACAAGCCCCGCGGCCGCGGGACCAGGAGCAGTAGCTGATAACTCGCGTACTGTAGCGGCCGATGGTGGTGCTGGTCACACCTCAAGGCGGCCGTGTCGTCGTGATGTTCGCCGCTGTGTTAGGAGGCGGATGACGGGGTATGGATGACAGTTGATATCTTCGGGAATTTGCCCTTTTCGGCTAGCGGCGCTGGACCGGCCACACCATTCGGACCTCGGTGCCCGGGCCGTCCTCGACCGGGCGCACCTGTAGATCGTCGACAAATCCGGCAAGCAGGGCGAAACCCACGCCGGTAGTCAGTGCCTCGTCGGTCAGCGACTCGTCCGCGAGCTCGTCGGGCGGCAACTTCGCCAGGCCCACGCTCGCCTCGATCGGGGCGTGGTCGATGACCCGTACGGAATAAGAGTCCGAGTCAGACATCTCGACCGTCACGAGGTCGGGCAGACCGTACTGATTGTGCAGAGCGACGGCCCGGGTGCACGCCTCACCGATCGCCAGCCGGACCTCGTCCAGCAACTCCTCGGCGACACCGGCACGCCGGGCCACTGCGACGCCGACCAGACGGGCCGTCCGGACATGCACGGGCGCCGGCGAGAAGGACAGCCGAACCGTCGCCATCACGAAGTCGCGCTGCCGTCGCTGTCTCGGGTCGCCGCCTCGATCGTGGGATAGATCGGGAACACCTGGTCGAGCGCAGTGATCCGGAAGATCTTGAGGAGGGCTTCCTTCGAGCAGACCAGGCTGAACCGACCGTTCGCCACGCGCAGTCTCTTCATCGCGCCGACCAGCACACCGAGGCCGGTGGAGTCGAGGAACTCGACGCCACCGAGGTCGACGACGACGCTGCGCACTCCGGAGTCGACCAGCTCCACGAGGCGTTCACGCAGCCTCGGGGCGGTGTAGACGTCGACCTCGCCGCCGACCTCGAGCACCGTGTGCTCGTCAACGGTCCGGGTCGCAAGGGACAGCTCCATCGCTTCTCCTCCCTGCGGGGCACGCTCTGGCACTATCCAGCGCAGCCGACGGCCGATCTCCCCAGCGAATCTAACCACCGTCGGATATCGGCCCACCGACCGGCTCCACCCTCCTACCCGTTTGAGGTTCGCCGCATTCCGATGTCACAGTGCACAGCGTGACGTCGACCGCTTACCGCCCCGCCGAGCTGCTGCACCGGCTGCGGGCCCGCACCGCGGCCACCGACTCGCCCATTACGCACGTCGAACAGATCCCGGCCCGCACCGGCCGTACGGCGCCCTGGCCCTTCTGGGCGGCGGCCGAGGTGATCGCCGCCCTGAACGAGCACGGCATCGCCCAGCCGTGGGAGCACCAGGCCACCGCCGCGTCCCTCGCCGCCTCGGGAACACACGTGGTGATCGCCACCGGCACGGCCTCGGGAAAGTCGCTCGCCTACCAGTTGCCGGTGCTGTCGCGGCTGCAGGACGACCCTCGGGCGACGGCGCTCTATCTCTCGCCGACGAAGGCGCTCGCGGCCGACCAGCTCCGCGCGGTGGTGAAGCTCGGACTCGACGGGGTGCGCCCCGCCACATACGACGGTGACACGTCACGCGAGGAGCGGGAGTGGATCCGGCAGAACTCCCGGCTGGTGCTGACCAACCCCGACATGCTCCATCACGGAATGCTGCCCGGCCACTCACGCTGGGCGACTTTCCTGCGCCGGCTCTCGTACGTGGTGATCGACGAGTGCCACGCCTACCGTGGGGTCTTCGGCTCCCACGTCTCGCACGTGCTGCGCCGGCTGCGGCGGCTGGCTGCCCGCTACGGCGGAGCACCGACCTTCGTGCTGGCATCGGCCACGTCGGGCGATCCGGCGGACGCGGCGTCCCGGCTGACCGGTCTGCCGGTGATCGCCGTGACCACCGACGCCTCGCCACGCGGCGCGACGACGTTCGCCCTCTGGGAACCGCCGCTGCTCCCGCCCGAGGACCCGGCCCTCGATCTGCCGCCCGGCCGGCGGTCCGCGCTGAGCGAGACGGCCGACCTGCTCACCGATTCGGTGCTGGCCGGCACGCGGACGCTGGCGTTCGTCCGGTCGCGGCGCGGCGCCGAGGTGGTCGCGACGATGACCCGGCGAGCGCTCGACGAGGCGGTGCCGGGACTCGGCAACCGGGTGGCGGCATACCGGGCCGGTTATCTCAAGGAGGATCGCCGCAAGATCGAACAGGCTCTGATGTCGGGCGAACTGCTCGCGCTGGCCTCGACGAACGCGCTGGAGCTCGGCGTCGACCTGGTGGGGCTGGACGCGGTGCTGATCTGCGGCTACCCGGGCACCCGGGCGTCACTGTGGCAGCAGGCCGGGCGGGCCGGCCGAGCCGGCGGCGAGGCGCTGGCGGTGCTCATCGCCCGGGACGATCCGCTCGACACCTACCTGGTGCACCATCCGTCGGCGCTGTTCGGACGACCGGTGGAGATGACCGTGCTCGATCCGGCCAACCCGTACGTCATGGGTCCGCAGTTGTGCTGCGCGGCCTCGGAGGCGCCATTGACGGCGGCCGACCTGGACCTGTTCGGGGGCGACGCGGCGCGGACAGCGGTCGATGGTCTGACGGCCTCGAAGGCTCTGCGGCGACGGCCGTCGGGCTGGTACTGGACGCATCCCGGGCGACCCGACGTCGACCTGCGCGGAGCCGGGGGCGCCCAGGTCTCGGTGGTGGAGTCGGCGACCGGGCGGCTGCTCGGCACGGTCGATCAGACGTCGTCGCACGTCATGCTGCATACCGGCGCGGTCTATCTGCATCAAGGGGTCTCGTACCTGGTCGACGAGCTCGACCTGGAGGACGCGATCGCGCTGGTGCACCAGAAGGAGCCGGACTGGTCGACGCACGCCCGCGACGTGACGGACGTGTCGGTGCTGGGCATCCGCTCGCACGTGGACGCGGGTCCGGTCGGTCTCTACCTCGGTGACGTCGAGGTGACCAGTCAGGTCGTCTCCTACCAGCGTCGCCGCATCGGCTCGGGCGAGGTGATCGACACCAAGCCGCTGGACCTGCCGGTACGCGAACTGCGAACGGTGGCGGTCTGGTTCACGATCACGCCGCGGGCGCTGGAGGCCGCCGGCGTGGAGCCGCCGGACGTGCCCGGCGCTCTGCACGCGGCCGAGCACGCGGCGATCGGGCTACTGCCGCTGATGGCAACCTGCGACCGGTGGGACATCGGCGGCCTGTCGACCGCGAACCATGTGGACACGCAGGCTCCGACCGTCTTCGTCTACGACGGCCACCCGGGTGGGGCGGGCTTCGCCGAGCGGGCCTACGCGACCGCCGCAGCCTGGCTCTCCGCGACGCGCGAGGCGATCGCGGCGTGCTCGTGCGAATCGGGCTGCCCGGCCTGCGTCCAGTCCCCGAAATGCGGCAACGGCAACAACCCGCTCCACAAGCCGGGCGCCGTCCAGGTGCTCGAAACCGTCCTGACCGCCCTGCACTCAACCGCCCTGCACTCATAGGCCCGGCGGCGCGAAGACCGGGCCGGCCCGGGCCGTCGCGACAGCTCGGCGCTCCAGACCCGGGACGGCGCGGACGACCACCTCCGCCCGCACCACGACCTCCAAGCCCTCGACCGCGCACGACGTCATCCGGCCGTTGTTGACGGTGACGAACTGCTCCGCCCGCGCGCAGGCAGTCTCCGGCCCGTAGATCGCCCGCGCCGCACCCGCCAGCGCGCCCAGGTCCGCCGCCGTCCGGGCCGCGTGCCGGCCCACACGCGCCGCACCCACGCCGGCCGCGGCCACCCCTGCCACCGTCAGGAGCAGGCCGAACGCCAGCACCAGAATCGTCGCCGCACCCCGGTCCCTCACCGCACCGACTCGGGTTCCCGGGCGGCCGTCGCGGTGCCCTCGACGGTGATGACTGGCAGGTTCGCGCCCAGCACGCGCAGCTGTGCCCGCACCCTCGCCGTCACCAGTTCGGCGTCGCCACCGAGCGCCACCACCGCGCCCGGCTGCGCCACCCGGGCACCCGCCGCCGCCCCCGACTCGCCGCGCGCTTCCGCCAACGCCGCCTCCCGGGCCGCATCTAGGCACTGTCCCTTGGCCGCCACCGCGGAGACCGCCGTCAGCCCGACGAACAGCAGCAACATGAGCGCCGGCAGCCCGGCCGCGAGCTCGGCGGTGAAGGCTCCCCGGTCGCGGCCGGGGCGCCGGCGCCCGGTCACTTCAGCGCCCGATCGAGCACCGCGTCGAGCGCTCCTGAAACGCCGTCGCTGGTCACGACCTTGTAGAGGACTCCGGCGAACGCGACGGCGGCGAGTGTGCCGACCGCGTACTCGGCCGTGTTCATTCCGGCGTCGGCGGCCTCGGCTCGCAGCCGGACGAAGTTCGCGACGAGTTTGCGCATGTGATTCTCCTTCGGTTGTGGGGACGACCGGCCGGCGGCCGGCCCTGGTATTTCTCGGGGGTGGAAAGTCAGCGGACGTTCTCGAGGACCGCGATCACGACCGGAACGAGCCCGGCCAGCAGGAAAGCGGGGAGGAAGCACAGACCGAGTGGCAGGACGATCAGCACGGTCGCCCGCTGGGCCGCCGCCTCGATCACGACCGCCCGGTCGGCGCGCAGGTCGTCCGCGAGCCGGCCGAGGGCGCCGGCCAGGGCACCCCCGCTCGCGCTGGTGCGGACGGCCGCCGCGATCAGCCGTTCGGCTCCGGGGATGCCCGTGAGGTGTCCCCACGCCTCGGCCGGCGCGGCGCCCAGGGCGAGCGACCGCGCAGTGCGGCGCAGCTGTGTCCCCAGTGGTCCGTCGAGGGCGTCGGCGACCGCAGCAGCGGCCCCGTCGACCGGCGCCCCGGCGCGGAGCGCGGCGGCCAGCAGGTCGGCCCCGAGGGGTAGGTCGGCTGCGGCGGCACGTCGTTCCGCCCGGACGTGGGCGGGTTCGCGCCGTCGCAGGTGGCGCTCGGCTCCGATCCCGGCGGCGGCGCCCAGGAGCACGCCCCACCACGTTCCGAAGAATCCGGCCACCGAGAGTCCGGCCGCCACGGACACGAGAATTCGCATCCGGCGCGGGTCGGGCGGGGCGGCCGGAACAGCGAGCCGACGCCGTACCACCCGCCCACCGACCGTCGGCACCATGACGATCGCCAGCGCCGCAGCCACGATCAGGAGAGCTGTCAAGACGCGGCCACCCGGCTCACCAGGCGCTCGGACCAGAGCAGCCCGGCCGTCTGGAGCACCGTCGCGACGAGACCACAGGCCGCACCCAACGGCGTCCGCAGCAGCACCTGGAGCGGATCCGCCCCCATCAGGACGCCCAAGCCGAGCCCGGCCACCGGCAGTGCTGCCAGCAGCATCGCCGTGGCCCGCGCTCCGGCCGCCTGCGCCGAGGCCGACGCACCCGCCCGGTCGGCCGCCCGGGCGTCGGCCTCGATCCGCTCGACCAGATCGGCGGCGGGCACGCCCGTCCGTTCCGCGAGGTGCCACACCGATGCCGTCCGCTGCCGTAACCGGTCGCCGGAGTCGATCGGCATGGCCGGCGGCGGCAGCCCGGCCCGGAGATCCGCCGCGAGTGCGGCCAGTTCGTCCAACGCCGCGGCCCGGGCCACAACGGCCCGACGCCGGGCGGCACCTCGCAGCAGCGCCCGGCCGCCGAGTCCCGCATAGGCCGCCGCGAGCACGGCGCCGACCGGGCCACCAGTGAGCAGCCCGATCAGCGCGGCAATCCCGATGCCGCCCAGCATCGCCTGCCTCGGCGCCCGCCCGGCCCGAGCGACGCCTAGCCGCCCGAGCGTCACCAGGGACAGCCGGGGCATTCGCCTGGTCCAGCCTTGGGGTATCACAACCGCCAGCGCACCGACGACGAGAAGTAACGGTCCCCAGCTCATGGCGAGACCACCGGCGGCAGGAGGACGGCCGGCGCGGCGACCCCACGGGCCGCCAGCATCCTGACCAGCGCCGTCGCGCCCGGGCCGGCCCCGCGCAGGCGCCGCCAGGCCGGAACCACGGTCACGAGTCGTTCCGTGCCCGTGGCCAGCAGCACGCTGACCGACTCGAGCACCCGGCCCCGATCCGTCCGCCGCAGCTGAAGCACCACCTGCAGCGCCGCGACCACCTGGGCGTGCAGCGCGGCCCGTGGCAGCCCGCCGAGCAGACCCAACGCCTCGAGCCGCGCCGGAACGTCGGCGGGCGTGTTGGCGTGCAGCGTGCCCGCCCCGCCGTCGTGCCCGGTGTTGAGCGCGCCGAGCAGGTCCACGATCTCGGCGCCCCGGCACTCGCCGACGACCAGGCGGTCGGGACGCATCCGCAGCGCCTGCCGCACCAGGTCCGTCAGCCCGATCGCGCCCGCCCCCTCGACGTTCGCCGTCCGGGCCTGCAGCGCGACCACGTGCGGGTGCAGCGGACGCAGCTCGGCCGCGTCCTCGACCAGAACGATCCGCTCGGTCGGCGGCACCATGCCGAGCAGCGTGGCCAGCAGCGTCGTCTTGCCGCTGCCCGTGCCGCCGGTGACCAGGTAGGCCAGCCGGGCCGCGACGATCGCGGCCAGCACCGGGGCGACCGTGTGCGGGACCGTGCCGTGCTCGACCAGGTCTTCGAGGCGGAACGGCCGGTGCCGGAAGGTGCGGAGCGACAGGTAGGGGCCGTCGGTCGCCACCGGTGGCAGGACGGCGTGCAAGCGAGTGCCGTCCGGCAGCCGGGCATCGGCATAGGGCTGGCCGTCGTCGAGCCGCCGGCCGCACGCCGCCGCGAGGCGCTGAGCCAAGCGGCGCACCTCGTCCAGGTCGCCCAGCACGATCGGTGCCCGCCGCAGGCCCGCGCCCCGGTCGACCCAGACCGCCCGGCCGTTGACCAGCACGTCGGTCACATCCTGGTCGGCGAGAAGCGGGGCCAGCGGCCCGGCGCCGACCAGCTGGTCGTGCACCCGGTCGGCCAGGCGCAGCACGGCCGTGTCGCCCAGCACCGCGGCGTCGGATTCGCTGCGAACGGCCCGGACGACGGACGCCGGGGTCGGCTCCACCCCGTCGACCACGAACCGGTGGCGGACCCGGTCGGCCACCACAGGGGCGGTGGCGGCCAGTCTGCTGCCGAGTCCCGCGTACGCCGTCATGCCACGACCGCCACAGTCGCGTCGGTCAGCAGGTCCCTGACCAGTTGCCGGCACAGCGCGGCGAGCGGCCCCTTGCCCTTGACGGCCGGCGGCCGGCCGCGCTCAGCCCCGTGGCTGATCGTCGGCTCGGGCCGCAGCGTGCCGATCAGCGGCAGCCCGAGTGTCGCCGCGATGTCGGGCGCCGCCAGCCCGCCCGGTGTCGGGCCCCGGACGACCAACGAAAGCTCGGTGCGGTGGGCCTGCACCATCCCCGCGACTCGGGCCGCGGCCGCCGTCGCGCGCACCTCGGCCGGCACGATCAACACCGCCTGATCGGCGCACTCGAGCGCCAGCACGCCCGCGTCGTCGAGCCGGCGCGGTAGGTCGACCACGATCACGTCCCGGCCACGGCGAGCGGCGTCGATGGTCGCCGCCATCGCCTCGGCGGGCACGGACGGGGAGGCACCCGCGTCGAAGGAGAGCAACACCAGGTCGCCGTCGTGGGGCAGGGCCCCGAGCAGGCTCGGCGGGTCGACCCGTCCGCCCGCGTCGACGAGCGCCGACCAGCGCAGCCCGTCCCGGCGCTCCCAGCCGAGCATCAGATCGAGCCCACCGCCGAGCGGGTCGGCGTCGATCAGGAGGGAACGGCAGCCGCCGGCGGCGGCGGTGATCGCGACGCCCGCCGCGAGCGTGCTGGCACCGGCGCCACCGCGGCCGCCGATCACCGCCAGCACGCGGCCCACCGGCTGGTCGAGCAGCTCGGCGAAGCGGTCGACCACCCAGGAGTCGGCGGTGGGCAACTCGGCGACGTGGTCGACGCCGTGGGCGTTGGCGGCATTCCACATCGGCTCGGCGAGCTCGCCGTGGCTCACCACGGCGACTCGGGAGCGGCGGGGCAGCCGGGCGCGCAGGCACGCCTCGAGCTGGTCGGCGCCGATCAGGACCAGCGGGGCGATGCCGTATCGCGGGCGGGCGGCGGCGGGGTCGGGGGCCACGTCGACCTTGGTGCCGCCAGCGGCGGCGAGCCGCAGCAGATCGTCGAGCAGGTCGGGGTCGGAGGTGACGACGAGGGGCAGGCGGGGAGCGGGCATCGGCGGTCTCCAGCGCTGGGCGGAAGCGGGTGAGGCGCCTACCTTGGCGAGCCGCGGCACCGGCCGCCACCCGCCCCCGCGCCACCTGTGGAGAACTCCGAATTGTGGATATCGCGTCCGCGTCCGAATGATCTGCTACCAGCACACGACGCGGGCCCAGCCCATGACGCGGGCCCGGCCCATAGGGAACGACCCCCGTCGGGGGAGACGGGGGTCGTCCGAGGATTCGGCTCCGGGGGGGTCGAGCCGAATCGACTCGATGATCGCGGGGGGCGCAATCACCGAGGGTTCATAAATCGAGGCTTTTCAAACTGGTGGGTCGCGTCCAACTGGTGGATCGCGTCGAACTGGTGGGTCGCGCTCGACCACAACATGAATCCCGATCGCAACAGGACAAGCATGCCTCACAGAACCAGCTCAGTCGAGTACCGATTGTGGCTCGTTGAGATACTGCTGCCCGTCTGACCGATTTCACAGCGTGTCACTCTCCGGCCGCTTCAACGTGCCGGGGACGACGACGATGAACCACTTACGACTACACTTGCGGCCCGTGGGGCTGAGCGCCGCGTTTTTCGACCTCGACAAGACCGTCATCGCCAAATCCAGCGCGCTGGCTTTTGGACGGCCGTTCTACCGTGACGGCCTGATCAGCCGCCGTGACATGGTGAAATCCGCGTACGCCCAGCTGATGTTCCGGCTGGGCGGCGGCACCGACGAGCAGGCGATGGCCCGCACCCGCGATTACCTGGCCGCGCTCTGCAAGGGCTGGCGGGTCGAGCAGGTGCAGCAGATCGTCACCGAGACCCTCGACGAGCTGATCAACCCCTACGTCTACGCCGAGGCCGCGACGCTGATCGCCGAGCATCAGGCGGCCGGGCGAGACGTCGTCCTGGTCTCCGCCTCGGGCGACGAGATGGTGCGGCCCATCGGCGCGCTGCTCGGCATCACCGACATCATCGCGACACGGATGGGCATCGTCGACGGCCGCTACAGCGGCGAGGTCGAGTTCTACGCGGCCGGCCCGAGCAAGGTCGTCGGCGTCCGCGAGCTGGCCGCCGAGCGCGGTTACGACCTGACCGAGTGCTATGCCTACTCCGACTCCAGCAGCGATCTTCCCCTGCTCGAGGCGGTCGGCCGGCCCAGCGCCGTCAACCCCGACCGGGCCCTGCGCCGCGCCGCCGTCGAGTACGCGTGGCCCATCCTCGAGTTCCGCCACCCCATTCCGCTCGGCCGTCGCCTGCGCGATCGCCCCGCCGTCCCGGTGGCCGCCGCGTTGGGTGTGGGTGTCGGCGCCGCGATCGGCCTGGCCCTCTATGCCCGCCACCGCCGCACCCGGA
>DASRYP010000929.1:0-6625 GCA_035687165.1 Actinoplanes sp.
CCGAGGTGGGATCGAGGCCGTCGCGTTGGGCGACCAGGACGCCGAGGTCGTAACGGCTGATGACATCCGGGCCCGCGACGTTGATGACGCCCCGGTAGCCGTTAGTCGCCAGCTCCAGCAGGGCGTCCGCGAGGTCGTCGACGTGCACGGGTTTGCGGATCTGGTCGGTGAACAACACCCCGTTGGCCTGACCGGCAATGAGCTGGTGGGTGAGGATCTCGTGTGCTCCCGCGCCGTCGCCCAGGATGGCGGAGGTTCGCACCACGGCTGCGGTGGGGTCGATGGCCCGGACGGCGGTCTCGGCCGCCGCCTTCGCCGCCCCGTAGCGGTACACCGGGTCCGGCATCGCCGTCTCGTCGTAGTGCACCTCCCGGCCGGAGAACACCGCATCGCTCGACATGTGAACGAGCCGAATACCCAGGGCCGTCGCCGCCACCGCGACATGAGCGGCCCCGTTGGCCATGACACTCCAGTCGTCGCGCCCAGCGGCAGTGTGGATCACCACGTCGGGTCGGACCCGCTGCAACACCTCGCGGACCGCCCTCGGATCCCGGACGTCGAGCCGCTCACCCGCGGCGTCCGACGGCGTCGTGAAGTACGTTCCGACGACCGACCAACCCGCAGCTGCCGCGCGTGCAGCGGCCGTCCGTCCGAGATGACCTGTCGCGCCGGTAACCAGAAGTCGACCAGTCATGGCTCGGCACCCTACCGGCGGCCCGCCACACCAAGATCCGTCTCAGTCGACCACCTGTCGCGTCTGCGCAGCTGTCGACCCCGGCTGGCGTCCGCGGTCATGGGGTGTGCCTCAAGAAGCCGAGAGCCCCATGAACACGTTGGCACCCAGGGAACCCGCGATGGGCACGACGAGCGCGCTGTGGGTCAATTACGTGAGCGCTGACACGCCACCCGTCGGCAAGGAATGAGACAGGACGAACATGGCTGAAGACACGGACGCACGACACCAGGTTCGTCTCAGAGCAGTCGAGGATGGCGACCTCGATGTGCTCTTCGACCACCAGGCAGATCCTGAGGCAGCCGAGATGGCGGCTTTCCCCGCACGCGACCGGGAGCGGTTCGACGCGCACTGGGCGAAGATCCGCCTCGACGACACGGTGGTCTCGCGCATCATCCTGGTCGACGGCCTCGTCGCCGGCAGCATCAACAGTTGGCAAGACGAGGGGCGGCGACTGGTCGGCTACTGGATCGGGCGGGAGCACTGGGGGCGCGGCGTGGCGACAAACGCGCTCACGCTGTTTCTGAGCGACCTGCCGGCTCGGCCTGTGTACGCCCATGTCGCCGCACATAACACCGGCTCGATCCGCGTCCTGCAAAAGTGCGGCTTCCAACGCGACCGCGTACAGGAGACGCAAGCACCGAAGCCCGAGGACGGCATCGAAGAGTTCCTCTTCGTACTCGTCAGGTAGGGATACACATCGTAATCCGGACCTACCGCTATAACCTGCACCGCGTGCGCATCTGTCGCGTACTGGCCCGCTCATCGGCGGGCCAGATACCCGTCGCCCGTCCGATGCCCGGGAGATCCCGGTCGGCGCCGGTGGGGGAGAAGGATCAAACAGTGCCGTGCCATCGGATGACGGCGACGAAGATGCTGTCCATCAGGTAGCTGCTCAGAACGGGCAGTGGTCCACCTGCCGATCGCCGCCGCTTACCGATCATGCACGCGCCGGTGACCGCTCCGAACTCCAGGTCCCGGGGCACGGGTTAGGCCCCGCGGCTGCCAATGCCGCGGGGTGGCGCGATCTCGTCGATGTGGGCGATGACGAGGCCCACGGCGCTGGTTCGGCTCATGGCGTCGCAGCCGATGTCGAGTGCCAGCCAGGCGGAGCCTGCACCGCGCGCCCACAGCGGGGCGGGCAGGGCACGACCACGGCCATGTGGAAGAGGATGCCGAACATGTTACCTGCGTCGGGGTGGCCTACGCGCGCAGAGCAGGGTGCCGGCGAAGAAGGCGCCAGCCAGGAGCGCAGGCGCGGGTCCTCGCCGTCACAAGCCGCCGAGCTGTCCTGGGGTCAGCCAGCGGTCGAGTTCGGCGAGAATGTTCTCGATCTGGGGATGCAGCGCCTCGGCTATCTGGGCCGGGGTCTGCCCGTCGCGGGCGCGGCGACCGGACTCGCTGATGATGATCTGGAACACGGCGGCCAGCGCGATGCCCTGCAGACGGGCGATCTCCGGTGCCACGGTGCTCGTCTCGCCGATGGTCGCGGCGAGGGCGGTGGCCTGGCGGTCGGTCAGTTCCAGGGCCAGCCGGTTGACCGCCGGGCTGATGACCGCCAGATAGCCGAGCGAGCCGCGGGCGTTTTCCGGTGGCAGATCGCGGATCGCCGACACCGTGTGCAGGACGAAGTCGCGGATGGCCGTGGCCGGGCTGGTCCCTGCCGGCCGGGAGCGGATCAGCTCGTCCAACTGCTGCTGTATCTGCTGTTCGCGGTCGGTGACCAGGTGTTCCTTGGTAGGAAAGTAGTTGTAGAGCGTCTGTTCCGCCACCTCGGCCGCACGGGCGATCTCGCTGATGGTCACCCGTTCGTAGCCCCGTTCGGCGAACAGCCGGGCCGCGGTGTCGGCGATGAGACGTCGGGTGCGTGCCTTCTTCAGGTCGCGGAGTCCAGTTTCAGCCACCTCCCGAGCGTACCAAGCCACAAAATTGTTGTGGACGCGATCTATGTAGTATACTCCAGTCGTGGATCACGATCCATCCTGGGCCCCGACGTGCACGAGGAGCAAGGCGCCGAGCGCATCGGCTGCGGAGCCGATGTGCGAATGGCGACTCAACCGAGTACGCCCCTGCTGGGGCCGAGATCGGAGCATGCGATGAAGGCAGCCCGTTTCAGCCAGTTCGGTGGACCGGAGGTTCTCGAGATCGTGGACCTTCCCGAACCGCATGCGGGCGCGGGCGAGGTACGCGTGGCGGTGCGTGCCGCCGGAGTGAACGCCAGTGATTGGAAGAAACGCCAGGGTCAGATGGATCAGAACCTGCCGCAGACCATGGGGTACGAGGCCGCCGGAATCGTCGACGAGGTCGGCGACCGGGTCACCGGCGTGCGGATCGGCGACCCGGTCGTCGGTGTCGGCGGCGGCGGCGCGGCGCAAGCCGAGTACGCAGTGCTGTCGACGTGGGTTCCGATTCCGGCGTCGCTGGACTTCGTCGGCGCGGCGGCGCTGCCATCGACGGTCGAGACCGCCGCCCGGGCACTCGACCAGTTGGGCGTGACGCACGGCAGCACGGTGTTGATCAACGGTGCGTCCGGGAGCATCGGCAGCGCTGCCGTGCAGTTCGCCGTGCACCGTGGTGCCCATGTCATCGGCACTGCAAGCCCGGCGACGCATGATTACCTGCGTAACCTCGGTGCGGAACCCGTCGCCTACGGCGACGGCATGGCCGAACGGGTGCGGGCGCTGGCCCCGCACGGTGTCGACCTCGTACTCGACGTCGCGGGCAGCGGCACGCTGCCGGATCTGATCGACCTCGCCGGCGGCGCCGACCACGTGGTCACGATCGCCGACTTCCCGGGCGCGCAGCAGTATGGGGTGCGGTTCAGCCGCGGCGACAGCGGCCGCGCCGAATACGCCCTCGCCCTGGCGACCAAGCTCATCGACGAGGGTTCGTTCCAGCTCCCGGTCGGGCAGACCTTCCCCCTCGCCGACGTCGCCGACGCCCACCGTGTGGGTGAGTCGGGCAAGGTCCGCGGCAAGCTCGTCCTCACCGTCGCCTGACTTCTCTATCCCCGCGATGGCACCATTGAAGGAGGGGTTCCCGTAGTCCTGGCGGAAAAATCAACGGATATGGCTGACCTGCGGAAACGCGGGGGCCGTCGATCATCGCAGTGATGATCTCCACTATGTTCACGGCTGTCCGGCTGGTGACGTAGGGAGTGTCGATGGCGACGCGGTTGTTCCCCGATGAGCAGATGGAGCGGCTGAAGTCGTATCCGGACATCGGCAAGGATGAGTTGATCCGGTTTTTCACGCTTACCGCGGCGGATGCGGCGTTCGTCGATCCGGGCCGGGGCCGGGGGCCAGCGGACCGGCTCGGGCTGGCGGTGCAGTTGTGCACGTTGCCGTGGCTGGGTTTCGTGCCGGACGAGGTGCGTGCGGCACCACCGGTGGCGGTGATGCGGTTGGCCGGTCGGCTGAGTGTCGATCAGGCTGCCCACGTTCTTGCCGGTCTTGATGGTCAGCTTCTTCGCGATGTCCGGGACCGGAACGCCCTTCGCCTTGAGCGCGAGGGCGAAGGTGAGCGAGTCGTCGTCGATGACCTTCGGCCGGCCGACATGGTTGCCCTTGGCAGCGGCGGCGACCTGGCCTTCCAGGGTCTTCTCCCGGATGTAGTTGCGTTCGATCTGCCCGGCGACAGCGAGCACGGCGAAGAACATGGCGCCCATGCCGTTCGGGTCGTAGACGCCGGTGAGCGGGCCAGTCAGCAGCTCGAGCTGGATACCGCCGGCCTGCAGGTCGGCCGACAGCGTCATCAGTTCGGCGGCGTTGCGAGCGAGACGCTTGAGTTCATGCACGGTGACGATCACCGGCGTCTCGGGCGCGGCCTCCTTGAACTGGTGGGCCAGCGCGAGCGCCTTCTCCAGCTCGGGCCGGACCTTGACCCGGGTGCTGATCTGTTCCTGGAAGATCTTGTGGCACTCGGCCCGGCGCAGCGCGTCGAGCTGGCTCGCCAGCTCTTGGCGGGCGGTCGACGTCCGCGCGTACCCGATCCGGATCGCCCGCTCGGTCCGCGGCGCCGGAACCAGGGCGAGGGCCGGGCCCTGGTGCCAGGTCCGACCGGGCCTGCGATCGGCGGGCACCGGCACGTCGAGCTCCTCGCGCAGCGCGGGCACCAGACCGAATCGCGCGGTGTGGTACTTCGCGGTGGTCTTGCCGCCCCTGGTGCGGCAGGCGCTGCCGGCGGGCGCACCGCAGTTCGGGCAGTCGTGGCGTTCGACCGCCGTCGCGGCCCGATCGGGCGTCAGATTCATGCCCGCAGTATCTCAGCAGTGTCTCGCACAAAGCGGGAGTTTTGAGAGGGCTTTTGCGACCAGCGACCTGCGGAAACGTGCCCACTATCCGGGTTCTCGCAGAACTCTCGCAACTGTTCGTTCGTTCCGTTTCTGCGAGAACCGGCAGGGCCAATCGCGCTCGAACGTCACACTCCCCGGCGCACAGCCTGCGGGTGGTCGGGCCATGTCACGGCATACGCGGGATCGGCGCCGGCTGCGGCCCGGGCGAAGCGCAACAGCTCACGGACTATGCCGGCATTGCCCATCGCCCAGCCGACGTGGGGCTCGAGCGTGCTGGGCGTCGCCCGGTGCTCGTGATTTGACCAGCGCACCCCGTCTGCATCGACGGTCGCGTGGGTGATCAGGTCGTCGACCAGCACGCCGTCGAAGTCAAGCGGCTCCGTCTGCTCGACGTGCCGGTCGCAGGCCAGCGCCAGGACTCCCGCGGTTCCGCAGCACCGGCCGTTGTTGTCCCAAAAGCCGGGGCGCACGCGGAGCGGAAGGCCGCTGCGGGTGACGGTGTGCCAGCATCGGTCGGCCAGAGCGGACCAGGCAGGGTCCTTGGTGAGCGCACCGAGCAGTCGGAAGACCTGTGCGTCGCCCGCTGGGCCGTTGCACCAGCCGTAGCTGTAGCGCTCGATCAGTTCCGGTCGGTGTGGCGGGTCGGAATGCGGGACGAGAAAGCCCGCCGGTCCCGCCTCGTCACGGGACACGACGTCGGCGGCTCCGGCGAGGGCCAGTTCGATCAGGTCGTCGCGGCCGGCGGCGGCGCCCACGGCCGCGAGGGCGTGCACGATGCCGAGCGTGCCGTGCGCGATGTGATGCGAGCGCGGAGGGCTGGGGCGAACCGCCCAGTTGACTCCGCCGGGAGTCGAGTCCGCGGTGTCAAGGTAGGGCTCCACGGCGAGGACAGCGAGGTCGAGGTCGCCGGCGTGCAGCGCGCCCAGCGCGATGCCGGCGTTGCCGAAAAGCAGCTCGAACATCTCACCCCAGCGCCGCCCGTCGAAACGCGAACGCACCCGGATCAGTGCCCGTGCCGCTGCCCAGTCGGCCGCCGGATCACCGAGCAGGCCGTGAACCGCGCGCAGAACCACCGCCGTACCGGTCAAACCGAAATACAGCGAACAATCTTCCTCGCCATCAACAGCGACGGCCAACGCCGCCGCGCCACGTAGAGCGGCATCGCCGTACCGGTCGTCCCGGAAGTGGCGCCGGGCTTCCAACAACGCGAGCACGATCCCCGCCCCGCCGCTGTACAGCGAGTGGTCAGCCTCATCACCGGTCGCGGTGCTCGCCCACGTCAGGCCAGCATCGGTGCTACGCGTTGCCCCGATCATCCAGTCCAAAGCTCCCGCGGCCAGGGCCTCTACTCCTTCCGCCCGCGGCATGCTCGGCTGGCTGTCGCTTTCGGCTTCCATCCGCCCATCACACCAGATCGATCAATCGGTCCGACGGGAGCACCACGCTTACACAGGCCCAGCCACATGTCTCTGGCCAGCCTTGCCGCTAGTTTCGCAAGATCGACAGTCAGAAGCTATGCCGACCACCGACACCAAGATCACGCTCAACGTGACTTTTCCCGAACGTTAGTCCTCAAGCGCCTGGTCACGGCGCGGTGA
>DASRYP010000930.1:0-3483 GCA_035687165.1 Actinoplanes sp.
CGCGGGCGCGCTCATCGGCCCCACCGGGATGTGGGCGGTCAGCGGGACGTACTCCTGGTCCGCGGTCGCCGTCTGGATGACCCGCAACACCGTGAGCATTCTGCTGATCGGCGCGGTGTGGTTCACCTGTGGCTACCTCTGGCACGCCCGGTCGCCGACCGGACGAGGGGCGGGGATCCGGGCCCGGTGGTCGGCGACCCCGGCGCGGCGCCGCTTCGAGTACGCCGTCGTCGTGGGGCTCTCGGCCGCGGGCTACTGGGCCGTCTTCGGCGTCAACCACGCCCTGCCGCTGGCCTTCAGCGTCATCGTCATGACGGTCTGGGCCGGGTCGCGCCTGCACACCAGCTTCGTGGTCCTGCACGACCTGGTCTTCGGAACGGTCGTGGTGCTGTTCACGCTGCACGACACGGGCGTCTTCGCCAAGATCGAGTCGCATGCGGCCCGAGCCCTGGTCGCGCAGGCGTTCGTCGGCATGATCGCCGTGATCGGGCTGGCCCTGGCCCTGGGCCGGGACGAGCGCGTCGCCCTGGTCCGGCAGCTGCGCCGGGAGCAGGAATCGGCGGCCCGGCAGGCCGGTCTGATGACCGCCATCGTCGACTCGATGGCCGAGGGGCTCACCGTCGTCGACGAGCAGGGGCGCCTCCTGCTGCGCAACCCGGCCGTGCGACGGCTCGTCGGCGGCGTGACCAACCTTTCCGGCGAGATGGGCTGGCCGGGCTTCAACGGGCTGTTCCACCCCGACGGGACTCCGCTGAGCGCGGACGAGATGCCGCACCGGCGGGCCCTCGGCGGGACCGACGTGCGCGGGATGGACATCCTGGTGCGTAACTCCGGCGTACCCTCGGGGCGCCTCTTGAGTGTCAGCTCGTCGGTGCTGCGGGGCGAGCTGAACGACACCCGATGCGCCGTCACCGTCTTCCACGACGTCACCGCCGAACGCCGGCACCGCGACGAACTGGCCTCCTTCGCCGGCGCGGTGGCTCACGACCTGCTGAACCCGCTGGCTACCATCGACGGCTGGACCGAATCGCTGATCGAGGCCTTCGCCGAGGGCTCCGAGCCGGTCGACGAGGTGGCGGCCCGCGACGCGCTGACCCGGATCGGCCGGGCCGTGCGCCGGATGCGCGGCATGATCGACGACCTGCTGGCCTACACCACCGCCCGCGACGCCGTGCTCGCTCCCACCACGGTCGGGCTCGGCGATGTTGTGAGCGGCATCGCCATCGCCCGCATCGACCAGGCACAGAGCGCGGACACGGCGGTGCCGGTCTTCGACGTCGACGATCTGCGGACCGTTTACGCCGATCCCGTCCTGGTCCGCCAGCTCCTCGAGAACCTGATCAGCAACGCTATCAAGTACACCGCTCCGGGAGTCACCCCGAGCCTGCGGATCCGGACCGAGGTCGCCGATCACGTCGTGACCGTGACGATCGACGACAACGGCATCGGCATCCCCGCCGACCAGTATGTCAGCATCTTCGACAACTTCCATCGCGCTCACCGCACCGCGGGCTACAGCGGCACCGGCCTGGGTCTGGGGATCTGCAAACGCATCGTCGAGCGGCACGGCGGCACCATCGCCGCGGCCGCCAATCCCGGGGGGCACGGGTCCCGGTTCACCTTCACGCTGCCCGCCGATGCCGCCGCCGCGGCGCCCGAAACCCTGGCCGTCCTGCCGGACGAGGTTTTGGAAGACGCGCCGCCGGTCACCTCGGAGCCGGACCGACTTCCCCCGCCACCCGCGGCGGGGTTCGAGCGAGCCGCCGTGGTCGTTCTCGATTTCCTGCGCGAGCAGATGCCGCTGGCCTTCTGGGCGATCACCCGGGTGGAGAACGACCGGCAGACCTACTTGTACCTCGACGCGGACAACGGGTACGGCCTTCAGCAAGGCGGCAGCCACCCCTGGCAGGACAGTTACTGCATCCACATGGCCGCCGGTCACACTCCGCCGGTCGCCCGCGACGCCCAGGCCGTCCCGGAGTACGCGAACGCCCGGGTCAACGAGCTGGTCGACATCGGCACCTACGCCGGGGCGGTCATCAGCGAACCCGACGGCTCCCTCTTCGGCGCCATCTGCGGCCTCGACCCGAACACCCGGACGCACGACGCCGACCTGGCCAACGCCGAACCGCTGCTCGCGCTGCTGGGCCAGCTCCTGACCGCCACCCTGGCCGCGGACCGCCTGCAGGACCAAGCCGCCAACGCCCTGCTGCGCGAACAACTCAGTGCCGAGACCGACGCCCTCACCGGCCTGCCGAACCGGCGAGCCTGGCAGCGCGTCATCGACCGAACCAAGGCCCGGTTCGGACGCCTCGCCGACCCCACCGTGGTCGCGATGCTCGACCTGGACCGGCTCAAGATCATTAACGACACCCAGGGGCACGCGAGCGGCGACCTCTACATCAAGGCCGCCGCGGCCATCACCCGCCGCGCTCTTCGCGACGCCGACTTCGTCGCCCGCATCGGCGGCGACGAGTTCGGCCTCGTCCTCACCCAGTGCACCGAGGCGTTCGGCGCGACCGTCGTCACCCGCATCTACCGGGAGCTGGAGGCCGAGGGGGTGGCCGCGTCGATCGGCTGGGCCGCGGTCACCGCCGAGGGAGGTGTCGGCGCCGCACTGGATCGGGCCGACGCCGCCATGTACGCGACGAAGCAGGAGCGGCGGGCCTTCCTTTTGGGCGGAAACGACTCTTACGTCCGCCCGCGTGGCTAGGGTCGAGTCGACGACGACGCGCAGGAAAGGCCGCTGGTGAAGACGGAATCCGGTGCGCGGGACGTGGTTCGCCTCGCCGTCGTGGTCGGGGCGCTCGGGGTCGTCTTCGGCGACATCGGCACCAGCCCGATCTACACGCTCCAGACGGTCTTCAACCCGGCCGACCCGCATCCGGTCCCGGTCAGCGCGGGCAACGTGTACGGCGTGGTCTCGCTGATCTTCTGGGCGGTGATGCTCATCGTGACGCTGACCTACATCACCCTCGTGCTGCGCGTCGACAACGACGGTGAGGGCGGCATCATGGCCATCATCGCGATGCTGCGTCGCTGGGGCGGAGCGCGGCCGGGCCCAGCGGCGGGAGCGCTCGCCCTGGCCGGCATCTTCGGGGCCGCCCTGTTCTTCGGCGACAGCATGATCACCCCGGCCATCTCCGTCCTGTCCGCGGTCGAGGGCATCAAGGTGGTCCGCCCAGGGCTGGAGGAGGTCATCGTGCCGGCCACCGCCGCGATCATCGTGGTGCTCTTCGCCTTCCAGCGGCGCGGTACGGAAACCATCGGCCGCCTCTTCGGCCCGGTGATGATCACCTGGTTCGCGGTCATGGGGGCGTGCGGCGTCGCCGGGGTGGCGCGCAATCCCGTGATCCTCAAGGCGCTGTCCCCCACGTACGCGGTGGACTTCCTGGCCGGTCACTTCTCGATCGCCTTCTTCTCCCTGGCCGCGGTCGTGCTCGCGGTGACCGGCGCCGAGGCGCTCTACGCCGACATGGGCCA
>DASRYP010000931.1:0-2356 GCA_035687165.1 Actinoplanes sp.
CCGGGCTCGGTGGTCAGCTGAGCCTCGGCGGCGGTGATCATCTCTTCGGTCAGCGTCTCGCCGGTGCTCGCGTCGATCACGCGGGCACCGGGGTGGAGCAGGTTCACAACGTCAGTCCTCCGTCGACCCCGATCACCTGGCCGGTCACGAACCGGGCCTGCTCGGAGAGGAGGAACGCGATCACGTCGGCGACCTCGTCGGCCTCGCCCAGCCGGCCCAGCGCCGTGTCGGCCACGCGCTCCTGACGGCCCTTCTCGTCCAGGGTGTCGAGCATGTCGGTGGCGATGAAGCCCGGCTCGACCGCGTTGACCCGGATGCCCTGCGGGCCCAGCTCCTTGGCGGCCGACCGGGCCAGCGCGGCCACGGCGGCCTTGGAGGCCGAGTAGACGGCCTGCCCGGCGACACCACGCGAGGCGGTGATCGACGAGAGCAGGACGACCGCGGGGTTCTTGCCCCGGGCCAGCAGGCGGGACGCGCCGCGCAGCGTGAAGACCGCGCCGGCCGAGTTCACCGCGAAGAGCCGCTGGACGGTCGCGTCGTCGGTCATGCCGAGCAGGCCGGCGGCGTGCGTGCCGGCGTTGACCACCAGCGCGTCCAGCCTCTTGAAGGTCTGGAAGGCGAGCTGGGTGAGTGCCTTGCTCGTCTCGGGCTCGGCGATGTCCCCGTGACCGCTCACGACGGTCACGCCGTACTTGTCGGCGAGTTCCCCGGCGACGGCGGCGACCGTCTCGGCGTGGTGGCCGTGCAGCACAAGGTCGTAACCTCGCTCCGCGAGACGTGTCGCGGTGGCTCGGCCGATCCCGCGGGAGGCACCTGTGATCAGGGCCGCCCGATCACTCATTGAAGCCCACTCCGTACTTGCCGAGAATGCGCACGGCCTCGTCGAAGCTGGACATGTTGATGACGTCGTCTGTGTCGATCATCACCGAGAACTCGTCCTCGATCGCCGCCACCAGAGACATGTGAGCAAGCGAGTCCCACTTCTCATTGTCCTGGTACCGCAGGTCGTCCACGGGCGCGTCCGCCGGAAGATCGAGGGCGGTACGGAACGCCTCGCGCAGTCTCTGCAGTTCACTCACGGGGGTTACTCCAAGGGGACGGGTGGACAGAGGATTCTTAACTTCGTCGTGCCGGGCGAACAGACAGCCAATGCTAGCTGAACGCCGGATGAACTACGGTTAGCGTTTGAGGTTGGCCCGCGAAACGGCTGGTGAGCTGGTTATGCTTCCGGCTCGTAAGACCGTCCTGCCCCACCCCCCGGGAGAAAATCAAGTGTCTGTACTCAGCGGATCGTCGATCCTGGTCACCGGTGCCACCGGGTCCTTCGGGAAGGCGTTTCTGAACTACGCCCTGACCCAGCTCGACCCGCAGCGCATCGTCGTGTTCTCCCGGGACGAGCTGAAGCAGTACGAGGTCCGGCAGATGTTCGGCGACGACCCGCGACTGCGCTTCTTCCTGGGTGACATCCGGGACAAGGCACGCCTCGAGCGTGCCATGCACAACATCGACTACGTCGTCCACGCCGCCGCCCTGAAGCAGGTCGACACCGCGGAGTACAACCCCTCCGAGTTCGTCGAGACCAACATCAACGGCTCACAGAACGTGATCGACGCCGCGATCGACAAGGGCGTCAAGAAGGTCGTCGCGCTCTCCACCGACAAGGCCTCGAGCCCGATCAACCTGTATGGCGCGACCAAGCTCGTCGCCGACAAGCTCTTCATCGCCGGCAACCACTACGCGGCCACCCACCCGACCCGCCTCGCGGTCGTCCGTTACGGAAACGTTATGGGCAGCCGCGGCTCGGTCGTTCCGTTGTTCCGCAAGCTCGCCGCCGAGGGCAAGAGCCTGCCGATCACCGACAAGCGGATGACCCGCTTCTGGATCACGCTCCCCCAGGCCGTGAGGTTCGTCGTCGACTCGTTCGACTCGATGCAGGGCGGCGAGCTCTTCGTCCCGCGCATCCCCAGCATGCGAATCCTCGACCTGATCGAGGCCGTCGCGCCGAACTCCCCCACCCACGAGATGGGTGTCCGGCCGGGCGAGAAGCTCCACGAGGAGATGATCGCCGCCGACGACAGCCGTCGCACGCTGCGCTTCCCCGACCGTTACATGGTGCAGCCGGTCGTCGCGAGCTGGGGCTACGAGACCCCCGCCGGGGGCGAGGAAGTCGCGGACGGCTTCAACTACCGCTCCGACAACAACGACCTCTGGCTCTCGGTCGAGGACATGCGCAAGCTGCTCGAGGAGAACTGATGCTGCCGTACGGGCGGCAGTCGATCGACCAGTCCGACGTGGAGGCAGTCGTCGCCGCCCTCGGCAGTGACTGGCTGACGACCGGGCCCCGAGTCGCGCAGTT
>DASRYP010000932.1:0-15607 GCA_035687165.1 Actinoplanes sp.
TGATCACGTCACCGTTGGCGCAGATCCGGTCGGCGCCCAGGATCACCGCGTCGATCTCGCCCCGCGCCATCAGGAACGGCCCGGCCGAGTCGACCGCCACCCGGTGCTCGATGCCCCACCGGGTCAGCTCCCACGACGTCAGCCGGGCGCCCTGCAGCAGGGGCCGGGTCTCGCTCGCCACGACTCCGGCCAGCCGGCCGCGCCGGTGCAGTTCGTGGACGACGCCGAGGGCCGTCCCGACGGTCACCGCGGCCAGCCCGCCGGTGTTGCAGTGGGTGAGCAGCCGCGGCCGGGCACCGCAGAGCTCGGTCATCAGGTCGGCGCCCAGGGCGGCCATCGCCTCGGCGGCGGCGATCTCCTCGTCCCGCACCCGGCATGCCTCGTGCAGCACCTCCTCCGGGCCGTGGGGCAGCAGTTCGGCCGCCCGTCGAGCACCTCGGGCCAGGTTCACCGCTGTCGGCCGGGACGTCTCCACCCGGCGCACGGCCGCATCGAGGGCCCGCGGGTCGTCCGCGTGCACCCGGGCCGCCAGCGCCACCCCGAAGGCACCCGCCACCCCGAGCGCGGGAGCACCCCGTACGGCCAGCGACTGGATCGCCGCGACCAACTCCTCCACGGTGTGCAGGCGCAGGATCTTCAGCTCCCCGGGCAGCACCGTCTGATCAATGATCTCGATGGCGCCGTCCACCCAGTCGATCGTCCGCATGCCGCGATGCTAGCGATCGGCCGTCATAGGGTGACCGCATGGCATCTCGTGATCCGGTGGCCGACCTGCGGCGCATCGCTTTTCTGTTGGAGCGCGCGAACGAGGCGACCTACCGGGTGCGCGCGTTCCGCTCGGCCGCCAAGGCGATCGCCGGCCTGCCCGGGACCGAGCTGGCCGAGCGGGCCGGCGCCGGGACGCTCGGCAAGCTCGCCGGCGTCGGCGAGGTCACCGCCCGGTGCATCGCCGAGTCGCTGGCCGGTGCGGAGCCGGTCTATCTGCGCCGGCTCGAGTCCACCGAGGGCACCGATCTGGTCGGGGCGGCCAAGCGGCTGCGCGAGGCCCTGCGCGGCGACTGCCACGCCCACTCCGACTGGTCGGACGGCGGTTCGTCGATCGAGGAGATGGCGCTGGGCGCGGTCGAGCTGGGTCACGAATATCTGGTGCTGACCGACCACTCGCCCCGGCTCACCGTGGCCCGCGGCCTGCCGCCGGCCCGCCTGCGCCGCCAACTCGACCATGTGGCCCGGCTCAACGACGCGCTGCCCGCCGGCTTCCGCATCCTGACCGGCATCGAGGTGGACATTCTCGACGACGGTTCGCTCGACCAGGAGGACGAGCTGCTGGCCCGCCTGGACGTGGTGGTCGCGTCGGTGCACAGCAAACTGCGTGACGAGTCGCCCCGGATGACCAGACGGATGGTGAACGCCCTGGCCAACCCGCACCTGGACATTCTGGGCCACCTGACCGGGCGCAAGGTGTCGGCCGCCGGCCAGGGCGACCGGGGACACCGGAAGGGTCACACTCGGCCGCCGAGCACTTTCGACCTCGACAAGGTGATCGCGGCTTGCCTCGAGCACGGCAAGGCCATCGAGATCAACTCGCGGCCCGACCGGCTCGACCCGCCGAAGCGGATGCTGACCGTCGCGGTCGAGGCAGGCTGCCTTTTCAGCATCGACACCGACGCGCACGCCCCCGGCCAGCTCGACTGGCTGCGCTTCGGCTGCGAGCGGGCCGCGCTCTGCGGCGTGCCGGTGGAACGCGTGGTCAACACCTGGTCGATGGAGCGTCTGCTGAAGTGGACAGCGGAACACGCATGACAGGCCGTAGGGTCGGCCCGTGGGACGAATCGATGACCTCGCGGACAACTATGTCAATGAATGGGCCGAGCTCAGCCCGCTCGGCGCCAGCTATGTCGGCATCTCGGGGCACGACGCCGAGACCGACGACTTCTCGCCCGAGGGCTTCGCCGCCCAGACCGAACTGGCCCGGCGGACTCTCACCCAGCTCGATCTGATCGAGCCCGAGCACGAGTCCGAGGCGGTCGCCAAGGACGCGATGATGGAGCGGGTCGGCCTCGAGCTGGCCCGGGACGACGCCGGCGTCGCCAAGAGCGAGATCAGCGTCATCAGCAGCGGGCTGCATGCCCTACGAGGCGTCTTCGACGTGATGCCGACCGACGGCGAGGAGGCGGTCGCGAACATCGCGGCCCGGCTCAACGCTCTGCCGCACGCACTCGATCAGTACCGCCGCACCCTGCTCGAGGAGGCGGACGGCGGCCGGATCAGCGCCCGTGCGCAGATGCTGGCCGTTGCCGAGCAGTGCGACGCGTGGACCGACCCGGACCGTGACGACTTCTATCGCGGGCTGGCCGGACGGCTCGACGCGAAGGGCGCGCTGGCCGCCGAGCTGATTCGGGGCGCCGACGCGGCCACCGCGGCCACCGCCGACTTCGCCGAGTTCCTGCGCCACGACCTGGCGCCGCGCGGGCGTGCCAAGGAGGCGGCCGGGCTCGAGCGCTACGAGCTGGCCTCGCAGTACTTCCTGGGGGCGAAGGTCGACCTGCAGGAGACGTACGAGTGGGGCTTCGCCGAGCTGTTCCGGATCGAGGAGGAGATGCGGGCGACCTCGGCCGCGATCGCCGGCCCCGGCGCCTCGATCGACGAGGCGGTCGCCGTGCTCGACGCCGACCCGGCACGCAGCATCCCGGGCAAGGAGGCGTTCCGCGACTGGATGCAGGCGCTCGCCGACAAGGCGATCGTCGAGCTGAACGGCACGCACTTCGACATCGAGCCGCCGGCCCGCAAGATCGAGTGTCGGCTGACCCCGACCAGCGACGGCAGTATCTATTACACGGGTCCGAGCGAGGACTTCAGCCGTCCCGGTCGCATGTGGTGGGCTGTGCCCGAGGGTGTCAACGAGTTCTCGACCTGGCGCGAGGTCACCACCGTCTATCACGAGGGTGTCCCCGGCCATCACCTGCAGATCAGCCAGACGCTGCTGCGGGCCGACACGCTCAACCGCTGGCAACGACTGCTGTGCTGGTGCTCAGGGCACGGCGAGGGCTGGGCGCTCTATGCCGAGCGGCTGATGGACGACCTCGGCTACCTGGCCGACCCCGGTGACCGGCTCGGCATGCTCGATGGCCAGGCGCTGCGGGCCACCCGGGTGATCGTCGACATCGGCATGCACCTGGAGCTGGAGATCCCGCGGGACAACCCGTTCGGCTTCCACCCGGGCGAGCGCTGGACGCCGGAGCTCGGTTGGGAGTTCCTGCGGGCGCACGCTCGCATGGAGGAGAAGACGCTGCGTTTCGAGTGGAAGCGTTACCTAGGGTGGCCGGGCCAGGCGCCGTCCTACAAGATCGGTGAGCGGATCTGGCTGCAGGCTCGTGCGGAGACCCAGCGGCGCAAGGGAGCCGACTTCGATCTGAAGACCTTCCACCGGGATGCGTTAAATCTTGGTTCCCTAGGTCTCGATCCGCTCCGCAAGGCGCTCGCCCGCATCTGACCCGTTTCGGGCTTTTCCCCGATTCGCGCCCCGGAGAAAAGCCCGAAACATCGTAACCGGTCCAGCACTTTTAGCCATTTTGCTACTGAGCGCAATCAACCAACTACTATTAGTTGATTGATACTCGTCTTATCGACTTTCGTTTATCGATCTTGTGACTTTTCGTCCGGCCGCCTTGCAGTTACCATCGCCGCGGTAAGTTTCACGTTTTCCGGAACCGGTGTGGGCTGGGGTTCTGACCCCAGTATCGGAAGTGAACGCTCATTACAACGAGAACAACGGCACCTTGTATCCCCCGATCAGCCGAGAGAGTCCCGTACCTTGGAAAGGGGATTTCTGAGGTTTTCTCGGATAGATTGACCCGGATACGTGCGCCTGACGGCTACGGAAAGTAGCCAACATAACGGCTCATCGCGTGTGCATGGCGGAGGACGAAAGCAATGAACAGCCGGCGTACCCGTTTAGGCTCCGCACTCGCGGTGATTTTGACGGTTTTGGTGCTTGTGCCGACCGCAGTCCTGTTCGGTCGAGTATGGACAGACAATTCTGGCAGACGAGACAGCACCCAGCTGGAGAAGCAGGGTGTGCAGTACCTCACCGCCCTCACTCCGTTGGTCAGCGCTCTCGCGGAGTCGCAGTCGACGAGCATTCAGGGGGTCAGCGAGCCACCGGAAACCCTGGCCGGCGCGGTGACCAAGATGTCGGCCGTGGACGCCGAGCTCGGCGAGGGCCTGCGCACCAAGGAACGCTGGGCCGACCTCAAGAACAAGATCGGCAAGCTGCCGAAGGTCACCGGCTCGATCAACATCCTCAACGCCCACGTCGAGGCGACCGACCTGACGCTCGCGCTCTACGCCGCCGTACGGCGCAACGCCGAACTCAACCGGGACCCGGACGGGGACATCTCGAACCTGCAGCAGGCCGTGGCGGTCGACATGCCCAGCACCGTGGTGCGGGTGAACCGGATGGGCGACTACGCCAACATCCTGCAGGCCCTGCCCGCCGCCGGCCGCGCCCAGGTCCAGGTGAAGTTCGGCTACGAGGTCGTCGCCGTGCAGGACTCGGTCAAGCAGCTCACCGAGAACCTGCAGGCCGCGGTCGACAACACCAAGAGCCAGACGCTCAGTGGCAGCCTGGTCAGCTCGCTCGACTCGTTCCGCCGCGGCGTCGAGTCGATGGCCCGGGGCGCCAACCCGACCGGCAGCCCGAACGCCGCCACCATGTCCACCGCGCAGACCACCCTGCAGACCGCGCTGAGCAACCTCTCCAGCGTCACGCTGAAGGAGATGGACCGCCTGCTCGACGACCGGCTCGACTCGCTGACCTACCGGCTGACCGAGGCGGTCGTGATGGGCGTCCTCGCCCTGCTGCTGGTGCTCGGCGCCCTGGCCTGGCCGGCGTTCGCCCGCCGCCGCGACGCCGAGTCCGCTCCCGAGCGCCCGGTCGGGGAATCCACCCGGGACATCGCGCTCAACCGGCCCGGCTCCGGCCCCGGTGGGTACGGCAGCCGCAACCCGTACGACCAGGCGCCCGGCTACGGCGACCTCGATCCGACACGGCGGGAGCGCTCCGGTGCTCTTCGGTAAGTTCCGCATCCTGGGCAAGCTCGCCCTCCTGGCACTCGTGCCGCTGCTCGGCGTCGTGGCGCTGAGCGTGCCGATCATCATCAACCGCGTCTCGGCCGCGACCGACGCCCAGAACACCTCGAACATCGTCGCGCTGGCGACCCGGGTCGGTACGGCCGTGCAGGAGCTCCAGGAGGAGCGCCTGCTCTCAGTCGGCTTCCTCTTCCAACTCGTCGACGAGTCCGACTTGGTGGTGCAGAGCGCCGCCACCCGCGACGCCGTGGCCCGCGTGAACGACGACTCCGACGCGATCTCCAAGGAACTGGCGAAGGCGTTGCGCAACGCGGCCAAGCTCGACAACACCCGGCAGAACGTGCTGAACCGCGCGATCCTCCCGACCGACCTGGTGAACGACTTCACCAAGATCATCACGCCGATCATCAACGGGCTCGCGCTCTCCTCGAACGCCGACCTCAAGACCGGTGTCGGCCGGCAGCTGTTCGCCCTCGAACAGGCGCTGCGCAGTGACGACCTGATCAGCCAGGCCTCCGGCTACCTGACCACCGCCGTGGTCAGCAAGAAAGCCGAGCTCATCGGGCTGTTCTCGCAGTCGCTCATCCAGCTCCAGCAGGTCATCGCCAACGCCGAGGCGTTCTTCACCAACAGCCAGTACAAGCTGTACCTGGGCGCGCAGGACGCGTTCTCGTCCCGAGTCGGCACGCAGTTCCTCGAGACCGCCGCGACCGACCCGGCCGGCGCCATCGCGCAGCTGCAGATCCAGACGTTGTTCCCGTCACTGCAGTCGGTGCTCGTCCTCGGCGGCTTCGTCGAGAAGCGGGTCGCGGCGGACGTGGACGCGATCGTGACGAACAACCGTGACGCCGCACTGCGGGACGCCTTCCTCATCGGTGGCGGCTCGCTCGTGCTGCTGTTCCTCGTGGTCCTGCTGAGCCTCTTCATGGCCCGCGCGGTGGCCCGGCCGCTGCGCCGTCTCACCACTTCGGCCGATCGCATCGCCCGCGCCGCCGAGGCCGAGCTCGAGAGGGTGGCCGACGACGACGCCGAGTCGGTCCGTCCGATCCGCCTCGACCCGGTCGACGTGGCGGCCCAGGACGAGATCGGCGACCTGGCCCGCGCGTTCGACCGGGTGCAGACCACCGCCGTACGGCTGGTGGAACGCCAGGTGCTCGGCCGGCGCAACGTCGCCCAGATGTTCGCGCACGTCGGCCGCCGTACCCAGAACCTGGTCGGCCGCCAGCTGGCGCTGATCGACAACCTGGAGCGCCGCGAGACCGACAGCGACCGCCTCGCCCAGCTCTACCGGCTCGACCACATGTCCAGCCGTCTGCGCCGGAACGCGTCCAGCCTGGTCGTGCTCTCCGGTGGCGCCGGCGAGAACGAGCACATGGCGCCGCTACCGCTGCAGGACGTCGTCCGCCTGGCCCTCGGTGAGATCGAGGACTACACCCGGGTGGACGTCGACGTCCCCGAGGAGATCGTGGTCGTGCCGGCCGTCCTGGCCGACCTGACCCTGCTCCTCGCCGAGCTGATGGAGAACGCCACCGCGTTCTCGCCGCCGCACACCCGGGTCGTGATCAGCGCCGACGAACGGCGCGGCGGTGCCCGCCTGGCCATCATCGACCAGGGCCTCGGCATGCAGCCCGAGCGGCTGGCCGAGGAGAACGCCCGGCTCACCCGCCGCGAGCGCCTCGACCTCGCCCCCAGTGAGGTGCTCGGCCTCTTCGTGGTCGGCCGGCTCGCCCGCCGGCACGGCATCGAGGTCACGCTGACCGAGACCGCGGGCGGCGGCATCACGGCGTGGATCGACCTGAACCCGTCGCACCTGATCGCCCGGGTCGTCGGCACGCTCGCGCCGGACGTTCCGCCGTTCCCCTCGGTGGTCTCCCCGAACCCGCAGCCGGCCTACCACACCTCCGAGTTCGCCCAGGTCATCGCCGGATCCGCGGCGCGGTCCTCGGTTCCCGGAAGCCAGCAGCCGTTCGACGCCAACGTGCTCCGCCGGGCCACCCAGACGCTCGAGACCGGACGGACCTGGAACGCGTTCGCGCCGGCCCGGGGTGCCGCCACGGTGATCGAGAGCCAGGCCGATGTGTACGCCGGGCAGCCCGTCTACGACGCCGAGCCGGTGTACTCGCCCGGACCCGCCTACCAGCAGCCGACCGCTTGGCAGCAGCCCACCGGTTATCCGGAGCCGGTGTCTTACCAGCAGCCGGTCATCGCGCCCGACTACGAGCTGAACGCGCCGGTGGCCGGTCGCGTGCCGACCGCGATGCCGGAGCTGCCGTCCGCGGGGCCGAGCGCGTGGCGCCAGCAGCCGCAGTTGACGCAGCCGCAGTGGTCGCAGCCGGCCGTCGCGGCATCGCCGGCCATTCCGCACCAGCGGTCGAGCGAAGAGGACTACCGGTACGCCCCCCAGGCGTACCAGCAGCCGCAGCCCGAGCCGCAGCCGGTCGAGGTGCCGCAGCAGCCGAGCGGCAACACCGGGCCGTTGCGCCGTCGCGTGCCGGGCAGCCAACTTCCGGCCGCGGGCGGCTCGTCGGTCAACACCCGGGCGCCGTCGCAGGACGACGCGGTGGCCGCGCGGGCCGCGTTCGACGACTTCGAGGCCGGGGTCAACCGGGCCCAGTGGGCTGCCGCGGCGACGCAGCCGGCCTCGCCACCGCCGGCCGGGCACTCGCCGCTGGCTCGCCGAGTGCCGGGCGCCAGCCTGCCTCAGGACGAGCCGAACTATCCGCCGCCGGCCTCTCCCAGCCTGCCTTTGGACCCTGACGAAGCCCGAGCCCTGATGGAACAGTTCGAGTACGGCGTCGCACTCGCGCTGAACGAAACGAAGCCACAACCCGAGGGACAACCGCGATGACTTCCCCCTACAGCACCGATACCGGTAACGGCCGCGACTATGCCCAGCCCCAACTGAGCGCCGAGGCCAAAACCTTCAACTGGCTGCTGGACTCCTTCACCTCCGGCACCGCCGGCGTGATCGAGGCCATCGCGGTGTCGTCCGACGGCCTGCTCATGGCGATGTCGGCGATCAAGGACCGGCCCAACGCGGAGCGCCTCGCCGCGGTGGTCTCGGGCCTCACCAGCCTCGCCGGTGGGGCCGCGAGCTGGTACCGGCTGGGTTCGCTCAACCGCGTCATCATCGACATGGCCGACGGGTACCTGCTGGTCACGGCGATCAGTGCCGGATCGGTGCTCGGGGTCATCGCGGACCGCTCGGCGAATCTCGGCACCCTGGCGTACGAGATGACGCTCTTCGCGACCCGCGCCGGTGGCGCCCTCAGCCCGCGCCTGATCGCCGAACTGAAGAACGCCGTTCAGCAATGACATACCCGGACCCCGACGACCCGGCACACCCGGCTCGGCCGAGCGTCCGGCCCTTCCTGCAGTCCGGCCGGCTCTCGGCCGGCGGTTACCGTCCCGCACCTAGGGACGAGGAGCCACCGGCCGGCGAGCAGACCGCTGCTCTGCGCCCGTTCGTCATCACGCTCGGGCGCACCGACGGCACCGATCCCGATATCGGGATGGAGACCCAGGTGACCGTCAATCCTTCCGCCGGGCCCGTCCGTCTCTCCCCTGAGATGCGAGCCATCGTGGGTCTCTGCGGCGAACCCGTTTCCGTGGCGGAGATCTCCGCCCGGTTGCGCCTGCACCTGGGCGTCACGCGCATCCTCGTCGGCGACCTGCGGGCCGCCGGCCAGCTGGACGTCCACGTGCTGGACAACGAGACCCCCGACCCTGAGACCATCATGCGAGTGATCCGTGGACTTCGAGCAATCACCTGACCGCATCGTCGGCACCGCCGCGGTAGGCAGCGGCGCCGGACGACAGCAGAAGAAGGCACCGGTCCCGGTAAAGATCATCGTGGCGGGCGGCTTCGGCGTGGGTAAGACCACGACCGTCGGCGCCATCTCGGAGATCTCCCCGCTGACCACCGAGGCCGAGATGACCTCGGCCTCGGTCGGCATCGACGATCCGGGCCAGGCCACGATGAAGACGACGACGACCATCGCGATGGACTTCGGCGTACTCACGATCGACCAGACGCTGAAGCTCTACATCTTCGGCACGCCGGGGCAGTCGCGCTTCGCCTTCATGTGGGACGACCTGATCAAGGGTGCCCTCGGTGCTCTCGTCGTGGTCGATACCAACCGGATCGATGACTGTTATCCCGCGGTGGACTATTTCGAGCGCGCCGGGCTTCCGTTCGTGGTCGGCGTCAACACCTTCAACGGTCAAATGGGATACAGCCTCGACGAAGTACGCTGGGCCCTGGCCATCCGCGCGGATGTCCCGGTGCTTTCCTTCGACGCCCGTTTCAAGGGTTCGGTGCGTGACGCGCTGCTCGTCGTTCTCGATCAAGCACTCGACAAGGCGATCCGTCAGAAGTCGTCCTGAAGCTGACGGCCGGTATGCGGCGGGTCGCTGAGATCGAGGTTCCCAAATCGGCCGTCGAGCGGGCAGAGTGGTTGACAGCGAGACTCGCTGCGGAAGGACGGTCAGGTGCGAGGCGGATTGGATGACGCTCTCGACAAGCTCGCACGCCGAGATGAGCTGCGCCGACGGGCCACGGGTGAGGCCCCCGGCACGCCGGTGGCCGTGACCGAGCTGGTCGAGGCAGTCGCGGCGGTTGTCGCACGCCATCCGGAGCTGGGCGTGAGCGTGGGCGTCGAGGGCGCTGGCGATCCGCTCCTGCTGCACTTCTATGTCGCAGAGGGGCAGGTGCAGGTCAACGCCGAGAGCGCGGCGGCCCTCGCGCCCGACCCCGCCGGCACTCGGCACGCCGATTTCGACCTCGATGCCGACGAGCCCGCGGAACGCCCGTGGCCCACCTACAACTCGGCTCCCCCGGCACCCGACCAGCAATATTACGAGTCCGAGACGGCCGAGCAGCGCTACGGCTCGTTCGAGGCCGACGACGCCCCTCGCGACCGCGAACCCGGCGAGTCGTCGCGCGACCTCGGCGCCCGCCTGCGCGACCTCGGCATGGTCTCCGGTGACCAGCCCGCGACGTATCCGCCGCACCCCTTCGCGGCCACGCCACCGCCCCCGGTGCCGCAGCCGGTGCAGCAGCCGGCCGCCACCGACAGCTTGCCGCCCCAGCCGCGGCCCGCGGTGCCGCCGCAGGACGACTTGGCCGGGGCGACTCGCCGGATCCAGCCCGAACAACACCGCCCGCCCACGGAACCACCCGCCCGCGGGCCTGTTCCCGAGCAGCGCGGCATGCCGGCGCCGCTGCCGCAGCCGATCCCGCTGCAGGTCGAGCGTCCGGAAGAGACCGAGATAGCGGCCCGCCGCCTCACCGCCCTGCTGCGCGACGACCCCTCATTGCTCGACCAGCCTCGCAGCTGAATCCAACCTCACTCAGAGTGACATCGCCATCGGCACACCGCGTTCGAGTGTCCTGTCCGCTTTTGTGCCGGACTGGTCCGCCTGGGATGTCTGGGTTCGTCCTTTCGGTCAGATCGCTGCTCCCGCCGGGCGGCTGACCTTGCATCACGCTCAGTAACTGAAATAGCGTCCAAGCCGTATTCACTACGGCGCGTGACCTCGACCGGTTCGCGGCGTCCCTGCTCCCTCCCGGAGAGATCGATGTCGCAGCCCGAAGTCCACCTGGTCGCTGGTACCGCCGCCGAGGCCGTCCGTATCGCTCCGGTCGTGCTCGCCATGCGCGAGCAGGGCCGACTCACCCCGATCCCGGTGGCGACCGGCCGTGACCCGGACGCCGTCGGCCGGACCCTGGCCGCGTTCGGGATCACCCCGAGAATCACGCTGCCGTCCGGCGCCGACGAGGCCGAGACGATGCGCCGCTTCGACGAGCTGTGGGCGGCTCGCACGCCGGCCGCCGTGATCGTGCGGGACGGACTGGCTCCGGCGCTCGCGGCGTTCTGGCGGCGGGTCCCGGTGCTGACCATCGACGCCGGACGGCGTACCGGCGAACTCGGCTCGACCTCGGCCCTCGAGTCGCAGCGGCGCCTGCTCGCCCAGGTCACCACGGTGCATCTGGCAGCCACCCCGCTCACCGCGATGAACCTGCTGGACGAGCGAGTGATCGCCGGGGACATGCTGCTGACCGGCGGCACCGCGCAGGACGCCGCCGAGTTCCTGGCCGCGAGGACGACTTCCGGCGGCCACCACCGGGCCCACCGCCTGATCGTGCTGGGCGTGCCGACCGAGCGCGCCGTCGCCATCGGCCCGGCGCTGCGCTACCTCGGCGGACGCCACCGGGACCTCGAGATCGTCCAGGCCGGCGGCACCGCGCCCGGCCAGGATCTCGCCACGTTGCTCGCACAGGCCTACGTCGTGATCACCGACGACGAGGACCTGGTCGAGGAGTCGCTCGCGGCCGGCTGCCCGGTGCTGATGATCGGCCTCGCCTCCCGGCACGCCGAGGCGCTGCACGCCGGCAGCGTGCACCTGGTCGACCCCGACCCGGCGACGATCACCAGCGCGATGGCCGACCTGCTCGACAGCCGGGTGCGCCGCGACGCGATGGCGGCCGGGGGCAACCCGTACGGCGACGGCCTCGCCGCCTATCGCGTGGCCCAGGCGACCGCCGCCCTGCTCGGCCACGGCCAGTTCCCCGACCCGATGCCCGCCCGCCCGGCGGCCGGGGTAGCCCGATGAAGGGAAACTCAATGGACGTGGTGGGATTCTGGACTCGTTCGTGGACCAACGACGACCGGGTCGCGGTGCGGCATCTGCTCGCCCCGGACGCCGAGATCGAGTGGAACCTGGACGCGCCGGTCGACGACGAGGAACTGGTGCAGACGCTGCACCGGATCGCGGTCTTCGCCGACGGGGTGACCCTGGTCGCGCAGACCCGGGCCGTCGACGGCGCCGCGCTGGTCTACGACCTCAAGGCGCCGTTCGGCACAAGCCGGATGGTGGAGTTCCTGACCGTCACCGGCGGCCGGATCACCGAGGTGCGCCAGGTCTACGACGTCACGGCGACCGACCGGTTCTTCCCCGGCCTCTACGCTCAGTGACCCAGGGCGCGGTCCAGCAACGCGTACAGGTTGACCCAGTGCCGCTGCTCGGCCTCGCGGTCGTACTGTGCCGTGTCCGACATGGTGAAGCCGTGCGGCGCCCCGGTGTAGACCTCGGACGTGTAGCGAACACCCGCGTCGTCCAAGGCCGCCTCCAGCGTGCTGATCTGGTCGGCGTTCATCGACTGGTCGTTGTCCGCGTGCGCGAAGTAGGCCTCCCCGGTGATCGCGCCGACCCGCAGGTGCGGGCTGTCCGGCTGGTCGGTGGCGAGCCGACCGGCGTGGAAGGTCGCGACCGCCGTGATCCGGTCGGGGTACGCCTCGATGGCTCGCAAAGCGTTCGTTCCGCCCATGCAGTAGCCGACGACCAGCACCGGCCGGTCGGCCACCCCGTCCTGCGCGGCGAAGAAGTCGAGGTAGCTGCCGGTGTCGGCGGCGATCCGGTCGGCGGTCAGGCCCTGGATCAGCGGCATGAGCCGGCCGAACGCGGCGCCCCGCTTCTGCTCGTCCGTCAGCTCCTCGGGCTCGACCAGGGGCGACGGCCCGCCGCGGTAGAGGATGTTCGGCGCGAGGACCGCATAGCCACGCTCGGCGATGCGCTGGGCCATCTCGGCGATCCGGGGTCGCAGCCCGAAGGCGTCCATGAAGAACAGGACGCCGGGGAAGGGCCCGTCGCCGTCCGGCTTCACCAGGTAGGCGTCGGCCGTGCCGTCGGCCGTGGGGATCTGCACCGTCGTGGTCTGCATGCTGCTCCTCCCGAAGATCATCGATCGCGACCGTAGCACCAACCGGGGAGGCATCCCCGGTCTCGTCGTACCCTGTCCCGCATGGCAGATCGACTGCGTGCCGACGCGCAGCGTAACCGGGCCGCGCTGCTGGCGGCCGCCCGCGAGGTCTTCGGTCAGCACGGCCTGGACGCCTCGCTCGACGAGATCGCCCGGCGGGCCCGGGTCGGCAACGCGACGCTCTATCGGCGCTTCCCGACCCGCCGGGATCTGATCGTCGAGGTCTTCGCGGGACAGATGACCGGGTACGTCGAGCTGGCCGAGAAGGCACTGGCCGAGCCCGACCCGTGGGTCGCCTTCGTGACCTACCTGACTCGGCTCTTCGAGATCCAGGCGACCGATCGCGGCCTCTCCGAGCTGCTGGTGACCAGCGGCTTCGACGACGACGAGCGGCTCGCCGAACTGCTCGCGACGGCGCAGCGGGGCGCCACCGAGGTGATCCTCCGGGCTCAGGCGGCGGGCCGGCTGCGGGCCGACTTCAGCAGCCAGGACCTCAGCCTGCTCATGCGGGCCAACGCCGGGGTGCTGCGCAGCTCGGCCGACCCCGACGCCTGGCGCCGACAGCTCACCCTGGTCGTGGACGGCCTGGGCCACCGTTAGGCGAAGCCGCGGCCCGCCTCGGCCAGCGCCTCGGCGACCAGGTCCCCCAGGTTGGTGCCGGGCGGCTTGTCGAGCCAGATGTGCAGCGCGACCCGCAGCGAGGCAAGGAAGGCCGTACGAGGCATCCACCCGCACTGACTGCCCTATCCGGAGTTGCTGTGTTTCCGCTGAACGCAGCTTTCTGTTTCCAGTGAGGCGAGATTGCTCACGCCCATGAAGATGGAATCACCGCCTCACGGAGAGCTAGCCTTCCGAAGCGGAGCGCTGATCATCGCGCGCTCAACACCTGGGCGGCGTCGCCGAACGGCTGCTCAAGAAAGCGGAAAGGGGGTTGGCCACGTGGATCCGGAACGGGAAGAGCTCGACGCCGAGCGGTTGCACGCCGCCCTCCTCGAACTGGAGGACGAGATCCACTGGGATCCCACCCCCATGCTCGAACTCGCCGAACACTACGAGCGTCAGGCCCGCCGGCTCGGTGACGACATGCTGGTCGCTCGGGCCCGGCTCAGCCAGGCCAACATGCACATGCGCGCCGGCGACGTGGCCAGCGCGGCGCAGCGCATCTGGCACATCCACCGCTGGGCGGTCGACCACAAGGCCCGCCAGCTCACCGCCCGGACGCACCTGGTCTGGTCCACCATCCACCGGCACCTCGGCGACGCGGCCCAGAGCCTCGAACACGCCCTGGCCAGCGTCGAACTGCTCGACGACTCGGCCACCGGCCACATGCGGATCTGGCACCGGGCCAAGCTCGCCGACGCGCTCGCCTTCGCCGGCTCGATGCAGGATGCCCGCGCCCGCTTCGACCAGGCCGAGCGGCTCACGCTCGACCTCGGCCGGCCCGACCTGCGGCTCTTCGTGCTCAACAACTACGCCTACTCGGAACACGCGGCCGGCAACTACCTGGTCGCCGAGCAGGTCGCGGAGCGGTTGCGTACGCTCGCGGCCACGCACGGCTTCGAGCTCGACGCCACCGTGCTCGACACGATCGGCGCGATCGAGCTGGGCAATGGCCACTTCGCCGCGGCCGAGCGGACCATGCTGGTATGCATCGACAAATATCGTTCGATGAAGCGGGACGACGCGGACGCGATGCCCGAGTTCCTGCTCAACCTGGCCCGGGCCCAGCGCGGGCTGGGGGCGTACGAGCGCGCGCAGCGCACCCTCGATGAGTCCCGCCGCCTCTGCGCCGACCGCGAGCTGGGCCACTTCCTCGTGCAGACGCACCAGGAGCAGGCCGAGCTGCACGCCGCCCAGGGCAAGTTCGCCGCGGCGTACGAGGCGCACAAGACCTTCTTCGAGGCGTACACCGGTTTGCGGTCCCGGCAGCAGGAGGCGCAGGCTCGTACCCGCCAGGCGCTGTTCGAGACGGCCGAGGCCAGGCAGGAGGCGGCGCGCTTCCGCGAGCAGGCCCGGCGCGACCCGCTGACCGGCCTGCGCAACCGTCGCTTCATCGACGAGCAGTTGCCCCGACTGATCGGCACCGACCCCGACCTGACCGTCGCCCTCGTCGACCTCGACCACTTCAAGCAGATCAACGACCAGCTCTCGCACGACGTGGGCGACCAGGTGCTCGTCCGGGTGGCCAAGCTGCTCGAGGCCGAACTGGCGGCGGTCGCACCCGAGGGCTTCGTCGCCCGAATGGGGGGCGAGGAGTTCCTGCTGGTGCTGCCCGGCTGCCCTGCCTCGCTCGTCGGCAGCCAGGTCGACGGCATCCGCCGGGCCGTCAGCGCGTACGACTGGGCCGGCATCACCCGGGGCCTTCCGGTCACGATCAGCGTCGGCGTGGCCTGCGTGAGCGAGAGCGAGACCCGGACGCAACCGGGCCTGCTGTCCACCGCCGACCAGCGCCTTTACGCCGCCAAGCACGGCGGCCGCGACCGGGTCGTAGGCGCAGCGTCCAATCCGGAAAGAACTCGCGCCTACCGTGATCGGGCTTCTGCCGCCTGAGCAGCAATTCTCAGCGAATGACGACCATGATTGTGAGCGCCTCCGACCGCTACGCTGTACCGCACTGACGGACTGTCGGCTCGGTACGGGTCGGGCGAGGGGGCGGACATGGGCGAGGTTCCAGAGGTCGTGCCGCCCGGCGTCAACATCAACGTGCCGCACTCCGCTCGCATCTACGACTACTGGCTGGGCGGCAAGGACAAC
>DASRYP010000933.1:0-3237 GCA_035687165.1 Actinoplanes sp.
GGCTGGCGTGCGGCCGACCCGGCCAAACGACGCGCGGCGGTCCTCGGCTTCACCAACGACTCGTACTGGTTCGACCAGGCGGCCTGCTCCTCGCCGCGCACGGTCTTCCTGGTCGGCGAGGAGACCGAGGAGGTCCGCGAGGAGTTCGTCGAGCTGCTGCTGCAGGTCGTCGACCAGCGTGGCTGGGAGATCGACGCCGCGATGGCGGTCGAGAAGCGGGTCAACGCGTACGGGCTGGCCGCGACCGGCGCCATCTCGGCGATGGAGTTCCCGGCGAACTCGGTCACCTCGATGTCGCTGAGCACCGTGCCCGACGCCCCACGCCGCTGGATCGGGGCCGGCGCCTTCCCGTTCGCCCAGGTCGGCTCGCTGCTCGACCTCGTGCCGGCGATGAACCGGCAGGACCAGACGTTCAGCCACTTCGGCTTCAGCCACGACGAGCTGCGCGACTTCGCGCTGGCGCTCGGCGGGCGGGGGGTCGACCGGATCGTCCCGTTCGGGTCGGCGTTGACGTTCGGAGCGCTGTGGGATGGCTACGATCTGCCGCGCGAATTCACCCGGTTGACGACACTCGTAGAGTGACCGCTGTGCTCGAATCCGTCGAGGTGGTGCCGCCCGCGCCGCGCCCCTCGGCGGAGACCCGCCGCCGTCCTTCGGCCTACCGCCGCCTGCGGTTGCCGTTGGCGATCCTGCCGTGGCTCTTTCCGGCGGTCGCGTTCGTCCTGGCCCTGCTGACCACCGGCGTTTCCGGGCGGGACATCGGGCTCTACGCGTTCTATTTCGCGATCGACCTCGTGCTGCCCGGCACGCTGCTCTACCGGGCGCTGCGCGGCAGCCGGGGCAACCTGCCCGAGGACCTCGGCCTCGGCGCGGCCACCGGCATGCTGCTCATGCTGGGCGGCTGGGCCCTGGCCGCCTTCACCGACAAGCACGTGCTCCTGCCTTGGTGGCCGGCGCTGATCGTGGTGCCGTTCCTCGCCGTGCCCCGGTTGCACCGATTCTGGCGGGTGAGCAACCCCCAGCCGCTGCCGCTGCGCTGGTCGTGGATCGTCGCCACCGGCCTCGTGCTGCTGGTCGGCTCGGAATACCCGGGCTGGACGACCACGCCGCTGCCGCCCGCCGGAGGCGTGCTCTACCAGGACCTTTACTACCACCTGGCGCTCGTGCACGAGATGATGCGCGCGATGCCGTTCCAAGTGCCGCAGATGGCCGGCACGCCGCTGCACTACCACTTCCTCTCCGACGCCGACATCGCCACGGCCAGCCTGATCACCAAGATCGACCCGGCGGTCGTGCTGCTGCGCCTCTGGATCCTGCCCGTCGCCGGCACCGCCATCTTCGTGCTGGCCGCGCTGACCCGGGCGCTCAGCGGCAAGTGGTGGGCCGGCGCGCTCGGCGGCGTGGTGGCGGTCCTCGGGTGGCCGCTGCTGCTCGGCACGGCCACCGCCCCGGTCGGCGGGAACCCGATCAGCGCGGTGAGCCCCTCCCTGGTGTACGCGCTGCCGCTCCTCGGTCTGATGGTCATGCTCGCCGTCGAGGTGCTGCGCGGCCACCGGCTGGGCTGGGCCTGGCTGATGGTCTTCCCGCTCGCGCTGGCCTGCGCCGGCGCCAAGTCGAGCGCGCTGCCCCCGCTCGTCGCCGGTCTCCTCGCCGCCATCGTCATGATCGTGGTGTTCCGCTCCTGGCGGCTGCTGCTTCCAGCGCTCGGGCTGCTCGGCCTCACCGTCGCGGGTGTCGGGCTGGGCTTCAAGCTCTTCGCCGGCGGCGGGGCCGGCACCCTGGGCTTCCAGCCGCTCGCCATCCTGTACTACGTGGTGCCCTACCGAGAGACCATCGGGCACTCCGACACCGTCGACGGCAGCCGCTTCCTGCCGTACGGGGTGGAGCACGCCGGCGTGGCGGGCCGGCTCTTCATCGCCGGGCTGCTGATCTGGTGGCTCATCATGCAGTCCCCGCGCTTCCTCGGCCTGATCGGCATCGCCACCGGCACCACCCGGCGGGAACCGGCGATCTGGCTGCTGAGCGGCATGACCGTGGCCGGGGCCGGCGCGACGTTCCTGCTCTGGCACCCGTCGGCCAGCCAGATCTACTTCTTCACGGGCGCGGCCCCCCTCGGCACGGTCGCGGTCGCGTGGGTGATGGCCGACCTGGCGCGCAGCTGGCGTCCGGTGCTCGCCGGGGCGCTCGCCGGAGGCACCTGGGCGCTTCTCGCGCCGACGATGCACCGGCCCCGCCTCGACCGGGTCGTCCAGTGGATCTCCACGCTCGCCGAGCCGGTGATCCGCACGGCGGTCATCGCCGCCGGTGTCGCCGCGATCGCGCTGATCCTGCGCCGCCTCTTCACCGGCCGCACGCCGTGGCATGCCGTCGTGCCCGGCCTGCTCGCCGCGGTACTCGTGTCCGGGCTGGTCGGCGGGGTGCAACGCCAGGTCGAGGAGTTCGGCACGGCGGTCACGGCGGTGCCCGAGCCGGTCGCCGAACCCGACAAGCTCATCCTCGGCGAGGAAATGGTCGCGGCGAAGTGGCTCACCGAGCACACCGGCAGGGACGACATCATCGCCACCAACGTGCACTGCCAGCCGATCGACTGGACCTCCAGCTGCGACGCCCGGGCGTTCTGGGTCGCCGGGCTCGGCGGCCGGCGCACCGTGATCGAGAGCTGGGGCTACACCGACGAGGTCGTCGGCCAGGACGGGGTCAACGGTGAGCGCTACACCCGGCAACCGGCCCCCGACCTGATGCGTTTCCTGCTCAACCAGAAGGTCTTCGCGCATGGGCAGCCGGGCGACGTGGCCGAGCTCAAACGCCTCTACAACGTGAAGTGGCTCTTCGCCGACGACCGGGCCGCCGGGGGCGTCTCGGCCAACCTCTCCGAGGTGGCGACGATGCGCTTCAGCTCGGGGCCGGTCACGATCTTCGAGTTGCCCTGACCCGTACGGTGGGGTTAACCCTACCGTCGATCGGGCGGTGAGCAGGATCGGAACGGAGAGCGCCGATGCCTAGCGTGAAAGCCATGACGACGTACGCCTCCCCCACGCGCTCTCCGCTGACCAGGCTGGTGCGTCAGCTCGGCATCGACACCCAGTACGTCCTGCTCGGCTTCCCGATCGGGATCCTCACCGTCTCGCTCTTCCTGACCGCGTTCTTCACCGGGATCGGCCTCGTCGTGCTGTGGGTCGGCATCCCCCTCCTGGTGGCGACGCTGATGATGGCGCGCGGGTTCGCCACCGTCGAACG
>DASRYP010000934.1:0-2043 GCA_035687165.1 Actinoplanes sp.
GGCGCGCACGGTGCGCGGCGAGAACCCGCGGTCGGTTAGATAGCCGAGATAGTCGTTGACCACCTCGGCCCCGCCCGGTCCCGACCCCACCAGCGACCAACGGCCGTCGCGCTCAACCGCACGCAACGAGCCGGTCAGCACCTCATCCGTCATGGGACACACTTATCCCACACGTCTCAAGCCGCCGGCAGAAACAGCAGTTTCCCGGCGTGTCGTAGTCAAGAGCGCGTCACCATTAGCCGGTTAAGAGGGGGCGGTGTGGGGTGGAGTGGATCAGCCGGATGCCGAGCTTGCCGCAGGCCCGCAGCAGCCAGGAGTCGACGTAGGCGCTGCCGTTGTCGACGTAGACGCTGGCCGGGACACCCCGCGCGGCGAGGGCGGGCTGCAGCGCGGCGGCCAGGCGCACCGTGTCCTCGGCGAACCCGAACCGGTACCCGACGGCCAACCTGCTGTGATCGTCGAGGAAGGCGAACAGGTAGGTCTTGCGGCCCCCGACGCGGGGGCCGTGCAACGCGTCACCGACCCAGCGTTCGTTCGGTGCCGCGGCTTCGAACCGGCCGAACACGCCCGGCTGGTCGCCGGCGGCCGGGCCCATCAGATCGCGGCGGTGGAACAGCCGCAGCAGCGTCGATTCCGACGGCGCCCAGCCCCCCGAGGCGCGCAGGATCCGCACGACCTGCGCGGCGGTGCGGTCGGGGTTCTCCTGCTTGAGCGCCGCCGCCAGTTCCAGCACGGTGGTGTCGATGCGGCTGCCGGGCTGGCGGGTCGACGGCGCGAGCGCGTCGAGCCCACCGGTGCGGTAGCGGCGGATCCAACGGTCCAGCGTGTCGCGGGAGTAGCGGTGCTGCCCGCCGAACGGCCCGGCGTGGGTGCGCGCGGCGATCGCCCGCACCACCCGCCCGCGGGCCTTGGTCGACAAGTCAGGGTCCAGCGCGGGGCAAATCAGCTGGTAGCGGAACAACGCCACCTGCTGCGCCCGCGTCCGCCTCGTCGCGTCGTCGTCTTGCTCGTGCCTGGTCACAAAACCTCGATTCGGTGAAGGAACCCGCACCACAACGGCGCGGGTGGGCAACCCTCGCGAGGTTTCCGATCAACCGCCCCGCACGTCAGGGGCGACTCGTGTTGCCAACTCCCGGCGACCGGCCGCGGGCCAGCCGGGTGCCAGGAGCCGACCAGCCGAACACGCCGCGGCGACCTGCCACGCCGTCACCGGGCCGAGCACCCCGACCGGACCGAACCGGCCGGTCAGCGCCGCGGTCGCCGCACCCAACGCGGCCAGCAGATCGCGCCACGGACAGCCGCACGCCTCCGGCACGGTGATGTCGACACCGGCCCGGTGGGCCACCTGCAGCAGATGCACCCGAGCGAGGTCCAGTCGGTCGGCCATCACCCGTAGCCAGCCCCGCACCGTCGCCGCCGGAACCTTCAGCGACGCCCCGATCGAGCGGTGACCCTGCCCCGCGGCGCGGGCCAGCAGCGCCGCGCCGATCACCTCGGCCGCGTACGCCCGCCGCAGCAACACCGTCACCGGCAGCAGCACATGCGTGACCAGGCACTGCCCGCAGCGGGCCCGCCGCGGCCGCCGCACCCCATCGATCCCGTGCACCCCACGCGGCCGTGCCCACCCCCACGGACGCAGCACACCCGGGCAACACGGGCAGTCGACCTGACGGGCCGCCAACCGCGACTCGACTCGAACCGGGTCCGCCTCTACCGTCACCAACGGTGCCTCCGTGCATCAGCACGGCCCTCCCGCGACGGTCCTCCACGACATGAGGCGGGAGGGCCGTTGTCATGTTCGTCGGCAAGATTCTTCAGATACCGGCACAGTGACGACGCCGACCACCACAGATGCGAACACGAACAAGATCAACCCGTCATCCGCAACCGACCTGACGTCACCCGGCCCAGTCGTCGGCGTTAGGAACGACGGTCAACAGCCGCTGAGCCGCAGCGCTCCAGGTCGACGCGGTAGCCGACTCCGGTGTGTTGGAGTTCGAGGGTGCTGGGCCGCAGCAGCCAAGGGCCCCACTGGGTTCGCTG
>DASRYP010000935.1:0-3608 GCA_035687165.1 Actinoplanes sp.
ACGGGCTCGGCTATCGTCTCGCCGATGAAGCGTGCGTCACGGTGGTCGAACGGTAATGGCTGACAGGACGGTCGCGATCGTCGGCGGGGGCTGTGCCGGCGTGCTCGCCACCCGCGAGCTGCTGCACGGCACGGACGACGACGTGGTGCTGATCGAGCCGGACGAGCCGGGCGGTGGCCTGGCCTACGGCTCGGCCCGTCCGTGGCACCTGCTCAACTCCCGGGCCGGCGCGATGAGCGCCGACCCGGACGACCCCGGCCACTTCGCGCGCTGGGCCGGTTGCTCCCCCGACGACTTCCGTCCCCGCGCCGAGTACGGCCGCTACCTTCGCTCCGTCTTCGCGTCGGTCGCGGCCGAGCACGGCGACCGGCTGACCGTGCGGCGCTCGCACGCGGCCGGGCTGACCGCCGACGGTGTCCAGCTCGCCGATGGGCAGCAGGTCCGCGTCCGGAGTGTCGTGGTGGCCACCGGCAACCCGGCCCCCGCCCAGCCCGCCGCCGTCCCCGACCACCCCGACTACGTCGCCGACCCGTGGGTCAAGGGTGTGCTCGAGGCGATCCCGTCCGACGTGCCGGTGCTGCTCGTCGGTGCCGGCCTGACCGCGATCGACGTGGCGATGACCCTCACCGCCGAACGCGACCGGGACGCGCCGATCACCGCGGTCAGCCGTCGCGGCCAGCTGCCGCTGACCCACACCGCGGTCGCCGCGCCCCCGATCGGCCTGCGGCTCGACGACTGCGCCACGCTGCGCGACATCGTGCGGGCCGTGCGCGCCGAGGCGGCCCGGGCCGGGGACTGGCGGGCCGTGGTCGACGGCCTTCGGCCGTACCTGGACGAGCTCTGGACCGCCTTCACCCCCGACGAGCAGGACGCGTTCCTGCGCCACCTGGCCCGCCCGTGGGAGTGTCACCGCCACCGGATGGCGCCCCAGGTCGGCGCGCGGGTGGCTGAGCTGCGCGACGAGGGCCGGCTCGAGGTGCGTGCCGGCGGGGTCCGCTCGCTGTCCGCGCCACCCGCCGGCGGCCTGCTGGTCGAGCTGGAGGCGGGCGTGCAGTGGTTCGGCGCGGTCGTGAACTGTGCCGGTCCTGGCCGGCTGCCGGCTGCCACGGGCACGTTCGTGGGCAGCCTGCTCGCGGCCGGTCAGGCCCGGGTCGGCCCGCACGGGCTGGGCCTCGACATCGATGCGTCCGGCCGCCTGGTCGGCGCCGACGGCCGGGTGCAGCCGGACCGCCGCCTGATCGGCCCGCTGCGCCGGGGCGCGAAGTGGGAGACGACCGCCGTACCCGAGATCCGGGCCCAGGCGCGCAATCTCGCCATCCCGGTTGAGTAATACGATTCGCGCTATGTGGGGGCGTTCGACCAGCTCACGCCGAATGTTAACGGCTTGTGCCAACAATGGCCGACTCTTGAACACTGATCGATAAATCTCGATACTCCGAGGGTAAGTGGTACGCCGGTTCCGGCGTACCCCCACCCCCTGGGAGGACCCCCGTGCTCAACCGGAAGCTGCGCCGGCCGATCGTCGGCCTTGCTGTCTGCATGCTCGTCGGCACCGGACTCGCCGCGTCACCCGCGTCGGCCGCCCCCTCCACCGGTGACCCCTCGTTCGCCCCCTCGGCCCTGGCCACCAAGCTCGACGCCCAGTTCGGCGTCAACGCCGCCGGCTCCTACATCGACTCCGCCGGCAAGGTCGTCGTCAACGTCACCGACGCCGCCACCGCCCGCACCGTCCAGGCCGCCGGCGCTACCGCGCGCTTCGTCTCCCGCGGCGGCGCCGAACTCGCCGCCGCCGACAACACGCTGAAGTCCAGCCTGAAGACCCCCGGCACGGCGTTCGCCATCGACCCGGTCAGCAACCAGGTCGTCGTCGAGGTCGACAGCACGGTCACCGGCGCCGCGCTCGCCTCGGTCGAGGCCACCATCGCCAAGCTCGGCGACAAGGCCCGCATCGAACGCACCCCCGGCCGGCTGACCACCCGGATCAGCGGCGGCGACGCCATCTACGCCGGCGGCGGCCGCTGCTCGCTCGGCTTCAACGTGCGCTCCGGCGGCACCGACTACTTCCTGACCGCGGGCCACTGCACCAACATCAGCACCACCTGGACGAACGGCTCGGTCACCCTCGGCACCCGCACCGGCACCAGCTTCCCCGGCAACGACTACGGCATCGTCCGCTACACCAACACGACCATCACCAAGACCGGCGGCGTAGGCACCTCGATCGACATCACCGGCGCCGGCACCCCCGCCGTCAACTCCACAGTCAGCCGCCGCGGCTCGACCACCGGCACCCACTCCGGCCGAGTCACCGCCCTGAACAGCACGGTCAACTACGCCGAGGGCTCCGTCTCCGGCCTCATCCGCACCACCGTCTGCGCCGAGCCCGGCGACAGCGGCGGCTCGCTCTACGCCGGCTCCACCGCCCTCGGCCTGACCAGCGGCGGCAGCGGCAACTGCTCCTCCGGCGGCACCACGTACTTCCAGCCGGTCACCGAGCCCCTCAGCGTCTACGGCGTCAGCGTCTTCTAAACCCCGAACCCAGCACCGTCTCCTTCAGGAACGGCCCCGTCGCTGGTCGCGGCGGGGCCGTTCGCTCACGCTCTTCCATCCATCCGGGACGCTCCACCGTGCTCAGCGGGACTCCTCCTCGACCCGATCCTCCCGATCCTCGCCCCGGCGGCGGAGCAGCTTGAGGCCGGGGATACCGGCGATCGCCAGGCGCAGGTCCTCGGTGACCTCGAGCAGCTTGTGCAGGTCGGGGCCGACCTGGTCGAGCTTGCCGAGCAGGGGCATCACGTCGTCGACCAGGTGGGCGCGCAGCGCGGGAAGCTGGTCGATCATCCGGATGGCCGCGGTCACCTCCTCGGGGGAGAGCTCGTCGACGAACCGCTGCGCGAGCGGGGCGCCCTTCATCAGCGTCGGCGAGTAGGCGTCCAGCATCCGGCCGGTCTCCACCGCCGCCGCCTCGGCCTGCTCGACCACCGCCGCGGCCCGCGTGCTGACCTCGGTGGCCTGGCCGACCACGCCGGCCGCTGCGGCGGCGATCGTGCGGGCCTCGGCCACCGTCATCTCGACCTCGTCCACGGCCGCGGCGACGCGCTGGATCAGGCCCTCGGCCTCATCGGCGATCATGGTCACTCGGCTGACCAGCAGTTCGGTCTGGCCGAGCAGGCCGATCACCCGTACGGGGACGGTGGCCGCGAACGCCGCCGTCTCGACGATCTGGCCGACGGCGGATCGGGCCAGCTCGGCGATCGCTGCGGGTGACACCAACGGGAAGCGCATGGACCCATCATGCGCCAGGGTGCCACGCTCGGCGGCTCTCACTCTCGGTGATGGCAAGTTCGCCGTGCGTCTCCGTTCCGGGTGACGACTGCCCCGGCACCCCCACGAATTACCGCGGCACGGCACTATGGCAGGCGTGCGACGTACGCGAAACTGGGTCCTGGCGGTTGTGGCAGTTGGCGTCCTCGGGGGTGCGGGCTTGGTCGGCGTGGACATGGTGCGCGACGACTCGGGGGGAACGCTGCCCGTCGCCGGGACGTTCAGCGACAGCGCCGCCGTGATCCCGAGCCAGACCGTGCCGCCCCAGAGCGCCCTGCCCCAGA
>DASRYP010000936.1:0-4263 GCA_035687165.1 Actinoplanes sp.
CCAGACGCCGGCGTGGGTGGTGACGGGCACGCCCAGCTCGCGGGCGACCTCGAACGCGGCGCGCTCCGGGAACGCGGGGTCGCCGGTGACGTCGAACGCCATCTGGAAGCCGAGCAGGTCGTTGCCGCCGACGCGCCGGGACACGAAGTCGCGGAACTCCGGGCTGGTCGCCCACTCCCACGGGCCCTGCTGGATGTTGCCGTAGGCGAGGATGAACCGGCCGGGCACCGCCTCGAGCGCGTCGACGGCCGCGTCGGCGTGGTCGATGCTCTGCAGGCCGTGCGACCAGTCGACAGTCGTGGTGACGCCGGCGTCGAGCGCCTCGAGGGCGCCGAGCAGGTTGCCGGCGTAGATGTCCTCGGGCCGGAAATGCCGGCCCGATTCGAGGTAGTACCAGACGAAGTACTGGGTAAGCGTCCAGTCGGCGCCGTAGCCGCGCATCGCGGTCTGCCACATGTGCCGGTGGGTGTCGACCATGCCGGGCATGAGGATGCCGCCGGAGGCGTCGATCTCGTCCTCGCCGTCGGGCGCGGTCAGATTCGGCCCGATCTCGGCGATCCGATCACCGACGACCAGCACATCGGCGTTCTCGAGCACGGTGCGCGAGTCGTCCATGGTGAGAACCAGGCCATTACGGAAGATCATCGGCCACCCTTTCCAGGAATTCGGACCACTGTCCGCTTGGCGGGCAGGGCGAATGCGGTCAGTGTGCGCCCGGTCACTTCCTTGGTCAATAGTTTGTTTCGGCCAGATGACCTGACCGTTGACACGGCTGGTGGCGGAGGGCAAGCTGATGCGGCGGACGAGTGTCCGCAGAACGGGCGGTTTGCATGTCCACGAAACCAGCGGGGCCGCTGTCCGGCCTGCTCGTCGCCGACTTCTCGCGGATCCTCGCGGGTCCCTACGCGACGATGCTCCTGGCCGACCTCGGGGCCCAGGTGGTCAAGGTGGAGGGTCCGGGCGGGGACGACACCCGCACCTGGATGCCGCCGGTCCGCGACGGCGTCTCGACGTACTACCTGGGCATCAACCGCAACAAACGGTCGATCGCGCTGGACCTGAAGGACGAGGCCGATCTGGCCGACGCCCGCGAGCTGGCTCGCCGCGCCGACGTCATGATCGAGAACTTCCGCCCCGGCGGACTGGCCCGCTTCGGCCTCGACTACGACACCGTGGCGGCCGGTAACGAGAAGATCGTGTACGCGAGCATCAGCGGCTTCGGCACCGGGGCGGGCGCCGGCCTGCCCGGCTACGACCTGATGGTCCAGGCGATCTCGGGACTGATGAGCCTCACCGGCGATCCGGAGGGCTCGCCGTTCCGCGCCGGCATCTCGGTCTTCGACGTCATGGCGGGCATGCACGCCAGCATCGGCATCCTCGCCGCGCTGCACCACCGTGGAGAGTCCGGGCGCGGGCAGCACGTCGAGGTCAACCTGCTCAGCTCGGCGCTCTCCGGGCTGGTCAACCACTCCAGCGGTTTCGTGGCCGGCGGCACCGTGCCGTTCCGGATGGGCAACGCGCATCCCAGCCTCTTCCCGTACGAGCCATTGCCCACCGCCGATGGCGAGCTGATCGTGATCGCCGGCAACGACGGTCAGTTCCGCAAGCTCTGCCAGGTGCTCGATCTGCCCGGCCTGCCCGACGACCCGCGCTTCGGCCGCAACCAGGACCGCACGGCCAACCGGGAGCAGCTCCGCCCGATCCTGGTCGACCGGCTCGCCACCCGGACCAAGGACGAATGGTTCCGGGACCTGATCGCGGCCGGCGTGCCCTGCGCCCCGATCAACACGATCGACGGCGGGGTGGCGTTCGCCGAGGAGCTCGGGCTCGACCCGGTCGTCATCACCGGCGGCGTCCCCGGCATCCGCAACCCCATCACCTTCAGCGAGACGCGGCCGAGCTACGAACTGCCGCCGCCCGGGCTGGACGAGCACGGTGAGGAGATCCGCAAATGGCTGAGGAGCTGAGCTTCCCGACCGGCATCGGCACGTCGACCCCTGACACCATCTCGCTGCTGGGGCACGACCTGGCGGCCGACCTGATCGGCCAGGTCGGCTTCGGTGAGCTGGCGTTCTGGCTGGTCGCCGGTCGTCGTCCGACCCCTTCCGAGGTACGGGTCTTCGAGGCGGTGCTGGTGGCGCTGGCCGACCACGGCTTCACGCCCACGGCGATCGCGGCCCGGCTCACCTATCTGTCGGCGCCCGAGTCGCTGCAGGGCGCGCTCGCCGCCGGACTGCTCGGTGGCGGATCGCGTTTCCTCGGGGTGACCGAGGACTGTGGACGATTCCTGGCCGAGACCCTGGTCGACGCGGGCACCGAGCGCGACTACGACCGGATCGCGCTGGCGGCCGTGCGCCAGGCCAAGGCCGAGAAGCGCCTGATCCCCGGCCTCGGCCACCCCGTGCACAAGGAGCAGGACCCGCGGACGCCGGTGCTGATCGCGATCGCCGAGGAGGAGGGTCTGCGCGGCCCGCACCTGCAGCTCTTCGAGGCGATCGGCCGGGTGCACCCCGAGGTGCTCGGGCGCCGGCTGCCGCTCAACGGCGCCGGGGTGTGCGGGGCCGCTCTGGCCGACCTGGGACTCCCCACCGACCTGCTGCGCGGCTTCGCGTTGCTGGCCCGCGCCGCCGGGCTGCTCGGACACCTTGCCGAGGAGCGCCGCCGGCCGCTCGGCATGGAGATCTACCGCACCGTCGACCGTAACGCCGTCTACGAACCCTGAGGAGCCCGAACACATGGCCAGCATTGTCGCGGTCATCGCCTCCACCCATCACCCGTTCTACTACAAGGCCAGCACGGCGACCGGCGAGGATCGTCCGCCCTTCGCCGACGAGTGGGAACGCAAGATCCTGGCATTCCGTGAGACGCTCACCCGCGCGAACCCCGACGTACTGGTGATGGTCGGCTCCGACCACTTCCACCAGCTCTGGCTCGACAACATGCCGCAGTTCCTCGTCGGCAAGGCGCCCTTCTACGATGCCAACTGGTACAACGAGGAGCGCGAGTTCGGCCTGCCGCGGATGCTGCTCAAGGGGCAGGAGGACCTTTCCGCGCACATCCTCCGGGCCGGACTCGACGAGGGCTTCGACCTGGCGTTCAGCAACGAGCTGCGGATCGACCACAGCATCACCTGCCCGATCGTGACGCTGCGGCCCGAGGCCGACCTGCCGATCGTGCCGATCTACACCAACATCTTCGCGCCGCCGCTGCCGCAGCCGTCGCGGTTCGTGAAGCTGGGCGAGACGATCCGGCAGATTGTCGAGCAGTGGCCGTCGCACCTGCGCGTGGCCGTCATCGGAACCGGGCATCTCTCGCTCGAACTGGGCGGCCCGCGGCAGTTCGGGCCGCACGGTCCCGACCCGGAGTTCGACCGCCGGGCGGTGGAGTGGATCGCGACCGGCGACCTCGACAACTGCCTGCGCGAGGTGACGCTCGACAGCCTGCACTCACCGGGCAACGCCACCCACGGCTTCATGGACTTCATGCTGATGATGGGTGTCGCGGGCGCCGGGGCGAAAGCCGATTACGTCGACACTCTTGATTTGTTCCACACGATGGAGGCTTACTTCACCTGGTACCCGAACGGAGTCCCGGCATGAGCAAGTACCTGTTGAACAAGTTCTTGTACACGGTGGACCGTGATCCGGAGCTGGTGGAGCGCTACCGGGACGAGCCGAACGGCACGGTGACCTGGTGGGAGGCGGAGCGCGCCAACGCTGTGCTCAACTGCCACACCGGGGAGGCCAGCACGTGGCTGCGCTTCACCGACGACGAACGCGCGGCCCTGATCGCCCACGACCACGTCCAGCTGTTCGCGCTCGGCGCCCACCCGTTCCTCACGCTGACGCTCTTCATCGCGATGTTCGAGCGGGACAACGCGGAGCCGCTGCAGTACCAGAAGGCGTTCGGCGCCCGGCTGGCCCACTTCGACCTGCCCTACCCGGACATCGCCACATGATTCCGGCGGCCGTGCTGCGGATGTGCGGCCGGCCGCCGTCCATCGAGCGGCGACGGCCGCCCGTGCCGGGCGTGGGCGAGGTGCCGATCGACGTGGTGGCCGCGCCGATCACGCCGCTCGACCTGCTCTGCGCCAGCGGCACCAGCTACTTCGGACCCCCGGCCACTCCGTACGTGCCGGGGGTCCAGGGGGTCGGCCGGCGCGACGACGGCACACCGGTCTGGTTCGCCACTTCGGCCGGGATGCGTCCGGGTGACGGCAGCATGACCGCCGCCGTCTCGGTCCCGTTCGTCGACGTCGTCTCT